>JAZUBD010000033.1:0-11680 GCA_045638305.1 Lachnospiraceae bacterium | reverse complement strand
CCGATCCGACTTGCTCCGCCTATGCCAGAGACCCCGGAGGAGGATGCGAAAGCTACGGGAGTTTCTGTCGTGGCGCCGGCGGCTACGGCAACGCCGAAGGCAACTTCTACCCCGAGGCCGACGTCTACTCCGAAGCCGGCTCCGACGGCCACACCGACTCAGGAGCCGCTTCCGGACAATAATATTGTGACAAACGCTACTTTTGATACGGATACTAACGGTTGGTATCTGTACAAAGAAAGTGGCGGATTCGGTACGGTTTCCGCAAAAGAAGGAAAGCTTGCACTGGAGATTACCTCTCTCGGAAGCGTAAATTATGCGGTACAGGTGTTCCCTGAGGATGTCATTGAACTGGAGAAGGACAGGGAATATCGTGTGCGGTATGAGATTTCCTGTACGGAGCCGCGAAGCATCGAGGTGATGATTCAGCAGAATGGCGGAAACTATCAGTCCTATACATGGAAAAAGGTGGAGTTAAAACCGGAGCCGCAGATCATCGATTATACCTTTGATATGACGAGCATGACGGACCAAAATACGAAGCTGGTATTTAACTGCGGCACTCAGGGAAGAGACCTGCCGGAGCATACCATTTATATTGATAATGTAGCGGTATCGGTGGTAGAAACGGATTACGGGAAGGCACCGGAGGAGTATGAGCCGGCAATTCGTATCAATCAGGTGGGATACGGCACGGAAAGCCGGAAAGAAGCGGTATTCTGTGACCTTGTAGGAGCAACGGAGTTTTCCGTGGTAAATGCGGAAACGAATGAAATGGTATATACCGGAGCGGTGTACGGCGAGAAATTTACGAAAACAACGGACGAAATCAACAGCTTCGGAGATTTTTCCGAGGTGAAGACGGCCGGACGTTATTATATTGTTTGCGGAGATACGAAGTCCTATGAGTTCGAAATCGGTGCGTCGGTTTATGATGACATGGTAGCTGAGATGGTAAGAATGTTCTATCTGCAGCGCTGCGGCTGTGAGGTAGAGGACGAGGGTTTCGGACATGCGGCATGTCATACCGGGCAGGCAAAGCTTTACGGAACGGAAGAGTTTATCGATGTGAGCGGCGGATGGCACGATGCCGGGGATTACGGACGTTATATTGTTCCGGCGGCAAAGTCCGTGGCGGATTTGCTGTATGCATATGAGGCGTCGGAGGATGGTGCCCATATCGATAATATTGGGATTCCGGAGAGCTGCAACGGTATCCCGGATTTGCTTGACGAGGTACGTTACGAGCTGGAATGGATGTTAAAGATGCAGGCGGCAGACGGTGGCGTGTATCATAAGGTGAGCTGTGCAAGCTTTTGCGGCTACATTATGCCGGAAAAAGAGACCGGGCAGTTGATTGTAACACCGGTATCCACCACGGCTACGGCGGATTTTTGTGCATCCATGGCATTGGCTCATGAGTTCTATTACGATATCGACAGAGGGTTTGCGGATACCTGCCTTGCGGCAGCGGAAAAAGCATGGGCGTTTTTAGAGGCAAATCCGAAGTTGATTTTTAAGAATCCGGCAGATATTACTACCGGAGGATATGAAGACGGAAATGATACAGACGAGCGTTACTGGGCAGCAGCGCAGATGTATCGTGCCACAAAGGAGGAAAAGTATCTGGCGGCACTGGAAGGTATGGCTGCAAAGACCGGGCTTGACTGGAGTACCGTAGGGGATTACGGCAATATTGCGCTCCTTACTATGGAGGACATTAATACGGAGTCTTCTGTGTATACGAAGGCCTATAAGGCTGTAATGGACCAGGCGGTTCGTTTTGAGCAGAATACGTCTGCCAATACGTACGGAACGGCAAATGTATCCTTTCACTGGGGGAGTAATATGACGGTTTCTAACGGTGGTGTGATTTTGGGTCTTGCTTACGAATTGACCGGAGATGAGAAATACCGGGCAGCTGCGCAGTCGAATCTGGACTATCTGCTGGGTAAAAATCCGGTAGGCACTTGCTTTGTTACCGGACAGGGAACCGCGTCTCCGAAAAATCCGCATCACAGACCGTCCATAGCAAAGAATCAGGCCGCACCGGGCATGCTGGTAGGCGGTGTCAACTCGGGATTAGAAGACCCGACGGCAAAGGCACGATTAAAGGATGCCCCGATTGCCAAGAGGTATTTGGACCATAAGGAGAGTTATTCCACCAACGAGATTACGATTTACTGGAATTCGCCGATGATTTATTTGATTTCTTTGACGGATGGGGAATAGGGAAAAGAGAAGATGAGCGGTGGGAAGTTAGAAAAGTAAGCACACAAAAAGACGCTGCATAGGAGGACGTTCGGTCAAACTACGGCAGCGCCTTTTTCTTTTATGCCAAATAACAGAATACGAATAAATAGTGACACAAGGTTCCGCCTAAGCAGAAGCAGTGGAAAATCTCGTGCAGGCCGAAATGCGGATGTCTGTTATCAAAAATCGGAAGCTTTAAGGCGTAAATGACACCGCCGATGGTGTATACGATACCGCCACCGAGAAGCAGGGCAAAGGCTCCTGCCGGAACGCTGCGAAGAAGCTGCGGGAAGGCCAATATACAGCACCAGCCCATGGCGATATATATGATTGCGGAGACCCATTTCGGACAGTGAACGAAAAACAGACACTGGAAAATGCCGATAAATGCAATTCCCCAAACCAGTGCAAGCAGAAGCTTGCCGGCGGTACCCTGTAATGCTAAAAGACAAACCGGTGTATAGGTGCCTGCAATCAGCACATAAATCATCAGATGGTCCAGTTTCTTAAGGTTCGTGTAACTTCGAATCGTCCGACCGAAGGTGTGATATAAGGTGCTGGCGCTGTACAGTAAAAACATACCGGTAATGAAGGTGATGCAGGAAAACAGGGAAAGCCCCGAAGTATGAGCTGCTCTTTGAAGCAACGGGAATGCACCGAGAATTGCAAATACTACACCGGCAAGGTGTGTATACGCACTGCCCGGCTGTCGCGGAATAATCCGATGCTTCGATAAAACAATCGGTTGTTGTAAGGTTAAGTCTTTCGTTGTTGTGAGTTCCATAAATCCCATCCTTTCTTTTGGCAAATCCGTGTTATGTGATAGTATGTGCAGTAACATGCAAAAAAACACGGTGTTTCGGTAGAATACGTGAATAATATTTCGTTGCATCATATGAGATGTTTATCAAAAATATTACATGTAGTTTTTAAAACTATGTTACGTCTAAGGAAATACTATCACATATAATTTGAAAAAGCAAGAGGGGGTGAGAAATAAGTTTGGGAAAATAGGCCTAAATCGAGTTTTACAGGCGATGGTAGGGGAAAACGAAGAGATACACAACCGGGCTACAGATGATTTTCTGTAGCCCGGTTGTAGAAAAAGAAGGCTATTTTATGATTTGAAAAAGTCGAGAGGATTTATTCTCCCCAATGACGCTCCGTCATCAGATCCAGCTTCTTCTGTTCCTTAAAGGTGCCGTCCTCGTTGAAGATATTGGCATAGAAACGGCAGAGGATGGCAAGTTTTGTCTGGGAAGTGACATAGCCCACATCTCCAATCATCTTTATTTCTTGAGGAGAATAAGAGCCGTCAATGATATCCTTTGTAAACCAACAGACAGAATCGCCGGCTACATAAACCTCATCTCCTAAAGAACCGGCTACGGAATAGAATTCCTTCGGTGAGCCGGAGTCCGGTTCACAAGCAAGAAGCACAGCCGTAAAGTTGTCACGGAACATATCGAGAAGTTCTTCATGGCTACTAATAATTCTGCCTGAAAGTTCGGACTTTAGCATGAGAATTTCGCGTCGGCCGTAGGCTACCACTTTTTTCTCTACTTTCGGGGCGGTATAACCGGAAATATATACGGTGTCGTTAAGCTCACAAAAGTCGGCAATATAGAAATCGTATTCTTCACTTTCATAAGAGAAATCACCTACTACATTGCCCTCAAAGTCCAGCTTCAATACACGGGCAAAGTCAGTGACAACGTAACTGGACAAGTGCATCAGATACCCGGATTCCGTCAGTGCCACGTTCTCAATGATATGGTCATTGATATCAATTGTATTGGCGGATAGCGGCGTGCCTTTTTTACTGTATTTGTTCACACACAGGCAATTGCCGGATTGTTTGTTGTCAGCTGCACAACGACCGAAGGTTGTGTAGGAACCGTCTGGATTGGAGAGGACTGCGTCAATCTGCTCAGAGCCCGGAGTATTATTTTGAACCGTTTCCCAAAGAATCGTACCGTCTGTATCCAGTGCAATTAAGGTGACGATTTCATCCTTGGAATCGTTAGGAGAAGAACCTGTGCCGTACACGAGAACCGGTTTGCTATCATCTACCGGGTCGCCGTAGTAGCCGTAGATTTGGATGTCTTGGAAGGAGATTTCCCAAACCTTTTCACTGTTATGATATTTTCGGAAGATACTTTCTGTAAACTGTTGCCGGTATGCCTGGGTTTGCGGGTTGTAGGTCCCATCAATGTCCGTATAGAGTCGTTCAAACTCATAATACACCGGTGTCTTGTAATCGGAAAGAGAAGTATCCGGTACGGTGGTATCCCATTCCGAAGCATCACCGGTAATTTCAAAACCGCGCACCACGCCCGGTCTGCTGTTTAAAAGCACGTCGGTGGTTAAGTCGTTTGTGAAGGAATGGGAATAGAAATCCCGGTAAACCTCCTTGATTTCGTTCTTTGTAAGACCTTTCGTGGAAAGCTCGTTTTCGTAGAAGAAGGTCAGTGCGTTTTTATAATCCTTCTTTGCAGCGGCATAGGCATATGCACCGGCTCCGGCACCCAGTAACAATGCTGTGCAGGCTGCTGCAGCAAGGATGCGTCGGAAGATGGAAGAAGTTCGGCGCATTGCTCTATGTGCCGGTGTGGCAATCTCATGTTCCGTTTTCTTATTATCCTTTGCTGCGGTTGCGCTTGTTCCGAGCGATAAGCCGGTCTTTTCCGCTATGGCAGTTTGGATTCTTTTTAGTGTAACATCATCAAGCTTCTCTGCCTGGAAGACTTCCTCCGGAAGGGTGTCTAACTCCTCCGGGGTTAAGGTATCTAAAACTTCATTTAACTCTTTATTCATACGCGTTCACCTCCGAATATACTGCGTAATTTTAGAATGGCTCTGTGGGCACGAGTGTCCACAGCGGAAACGGTCAGATTGAGAGCAGCGGCAATTTCCTTTGAGGATTCGGAAAAGTAATATTTGCGGAGCAAAATGGTGCTGTCCGGTTCTCCGAGGGCTTTGATTTCACGAAGCAGTTCGTTCCTGAATTCTTTGGTTACCAGTGCTTCTTCCACGGAAAACGTATCATCCCACGGCTCGGCAAATTCTTCCGCATCCAGGGAAAGTGTCCCTACCTCTTTTTTGTACCTGCGCAGGTGGTCATAGGTGTTGTTCCGGGCAATGACACAAAGCCAGGCCCGGATGCTTCCGGCTGCTTCTTGAAATTTATTCAGGTCACAATAGAACTCGCTGAAGGTGTCTGCGACGCAATGTTCAATGTCCGCATCACAAAAGGTATGGCCGGCCAACTTATGTCTCACAATTGAGTGAACCAGTCCAGCGTATTGCGTGAGCAAAAGCGTCATACCGGTGTCGGGGTCGGTCTTTAGTATATTTATTAATTCATCGTCCTGCATCGTTTACCTCCCTGTCTGAATTGAATCGATTCACCTATTAATGCGTCGGAAAAAGGAAAATCTTACACCTTTTTGTAAGTATATCATGTTTTTGTGTATTTTGGCCGATATAGTTTACAAAGGAAATGAATACGAACATACGGATAGCGTTATGGTTTCAATGAAGTGTATTGGGGCTGTGGCGCTTTCTCTATTGTGAAAGGGTGATAGCAATATCTTGACAGGGGTATCTCTGTAGAGATACAAAATGTTTTTGGGGGAAGAAACTCAGGTTTCTTCCCTCTTTTCTTTTTCCATAAAATATGCTACACTATACAGTGTGCCTTTGTGGCTTTATTTGGCACTATGACAGATGTGAGGAGACCAGAACATGAATATCTTTGAACAGTTGAAAAATGAATTAGGGATTCGTTTGGAGCAGGTAGAAGCTACCGTTAAGTTGATTGATGAGGGCAACACCATTCCGTTTATTGCCCGTTACCGTAAGGAAGTAACCGGTTCGTTAAATGACGAAGTGCTTCGTAATTTGCACGAGCGTTTGGTATATTTGAGAAACTTAGAGGAAAAGAAGGAGCAGGTGCTTGGCAGCATCGAGGAACAGGGCAAGCTCACCGACGAGTTGAAGGCGCAGATTTTGGCGACAACGACTCTCGTTGAGGTGGAGGATTTGTATCGTCCGTACCGTCCGAAGAGAAGAACCCGTGCGACGATTGCAAAGGAAAAGGGCCTGGAGCCTTTGGCTGAGTTGATTTTTACCGAAAGCCTGGACAAGCCGGCAGAAGAAGCGGGAGCAGAGTATGTGAAGGAAGCTGACGATGCCGCTCTTTCCGTAAAGACTGCAAAGGAAGCGGTGGAAGGAGCTCTCGATATTATTGCGGAGCAGATTTCCGACGATGCGGATTACCGCCGTTATATTCGTGAGATTACCATGGAGGAGGGTAAGATTGTTTCCGCTGCAAAGGAAGCAAAGACCCAGTCCGTGTATGAGATGTATTATGAGTTTGAGGAGCCGCTTAACAAGCTTCCGGGACATCGTATCCTTGCGTTAAACCGCGGTGAAGATGAAAAGATTCTGACCGTAAAGGTCAGTGCGCCGGAGGAGCGTATTTTGCAGTTTCTTCGTACGAAGCTGATTGTAAAGAAGAACGAGTTTACGGACGAACTGTTGGCATTTGCGGCAGAGGATGCGTACAACCGTCTCATTGCTCCGGCCATTGAGAGAGAAATCCGTAACGATTTGACGGAGAAGGCAGAGGACGGTGCTATTAAGGTATTCGGTAAGAACCTGGTGCAGCTTCTTATGCAGCCTCCGATTGCGGGACAGACTGTCCTTGGCTGGGACCCGGCATTCCGTACCGGCTGTAAGTTGGCGGTAGTAGACCCGACGGGTAAGGTGTTGGATACCGTTGTTATCTACCCGACCGCGCCGCAGAATAAGGTGGAAGAGTCCAAGAAGATTTTAAAGAGATTGATTGAGAAATATAACATTACCCTCATTTCCGTAGGAAACGGTACCGCGTCCAGAGAGTCCGAGCTGGTGATTGTAGAACTGTTAAAGGAGCTCAATAAGCCGATTCAGTACGTGATTGTAAACGAGGCAGGTGCTTCCGTTTACTCCGCAAGTAAGCTGGCAACGGAAGAGTTTCCGAACTTTGATGTGGGACAGCGTAGCGCGGCATCTATTGCCCGCCGTTTGCAGGACCCGCTGGCAGAGTTGGTGAAGATTGATCCGAAGTCCATCGGTGTAGGTCAGTATCAGCACGACATGAACCAGAAGAAGTTGTCCGAGACCTTGTCCGGCGTTGTTGAGGACTGTGTAAATAAGGTAGGTGTGGATTTAAATACCGCTTCGGCACCGCTTTTAGAGTACGTGTCCGGTATTTCCAAGCCGATTGCAAAGAATATTGTGGCATACCGTGAGGAAAACGGTAAGTTCAAGACCCGTAAGGAGCTTTTAAAGGTAGCGAAGCTGGGTCCGAAGGCTTACGAGCAGTGTGCGGGATTCCTTCGTATCAACGACGGTACCAATCCGTTAGATGCCACCAGTGTGCATCCGGAGTCCTATGACGCAGCAGAGAAGCTTTTAGAGAAGCTTGGTTACACTGCGGCAGATATCAAGAAGGTGCAGGCAGAACAGAAGGAGTTGCAGGCTCGTGCAGAGAAGGCAACGAAGAAGGACGATACTCCGAAGCGCAACCGCGAGAAGGATAATCGTCTCCGTGTCAAGGGCGGAAATACCGCTATGGCACAGGCCCTGATGGCAGCCATGAATGGCGGAAACTTTACTGCACCGGCTGAGGATGACAGCGACAAGAAGGGCGGAAATGACAAGAACGCAGGAAAGGACGTTGCGGCAGGCAGCGGTTTGTCCGGACTTTCCCGTCAGATTAAGAATAAGACCGCTCTTGCAGAAGAGCTCGGTATCGGTGAGATTACCTTGACTGACATCATCAAAGAGCTTGAAAAGCCGGGACGTGACCCGCGTGAAGAAATGCCGAAGCCGATTCTTCGTACCGATGTACTGGAGATGAAGGATTTGACCGAGGGCATGATTTTAAAGGGAACGGTACGTAATGTTATCGATTTCGGTGCATTCGTAGATATCGGTGTGCATCAGGACGGTTTGGTACATATTTCCCAAATGTCAAAGGAGCGTTTTATTAAGCATCCGCTTGACGCAGTAAGCGTTGGTGACATCGTGGATGTAAAGGTTATGAGCGTAGATTTACAGAAGAAGAGAATTCAGTTGACCATGATTCTGTAACACCAGGGTCAAAAGTTCTACATCTGTTTGTGCTTGCACAAGAACAGATGTAGTAACTTTGGAACCGCCCCAACATGAGGAAGGAGCCATTTTCGATAGAAAATGTGCGGAATCCGAATGTTGGCAGGATTGCGGGAACTGCGAAGCAGTGGAGCAATCCGTGGGTGTTACGATTGAACCGAAAGGAGAGGTATGCCGATGGAAAATCACCCGACCCCACCGTGGGCAAATGAGCTTACGGGAGATGAGTTTATCAGTTATGCAGCGACCTATAAAGTAGGTGAGTATTTTCACCTTTATCACAAAGAAATTTTTGAGGTGCCTGCCATCGGGAATATGAGATACTATTTCTATGACCCGACGGAGCATGGCTATCCGAAGGATAAGAAGTATCCGCTTTTGGTTTTCTTGCACGGTACGTCTAATTCATTGGAAGGGGATATTTGCATCAACTACAGCGGCGGCGAGTTGTATGCTTCTCCGAAGTATCAGGAGCAGCTGGGCGGTGCATATGTGCTGATTCCGCTGGCCAATGAGTACAGAGATACGGACGGTTCTGTTAGCGGGACCTGGCATACCGGTGAATATACAAAACCGGTGGTGGATCTGATAAAGCAGTTTGTAACAGAACGGGAGCAGACCATCGGGAAAAAGATTGTGATGGGAAATTCCAGCGGAGCCACCTTCTGTTTTCAAGTGGTTGCACAAGACCCGGCATTCTTTGACGGCTGTGTACCAATCGGAACAAGTGCGATTCCGGCGGATGAAGTACTGGATGAATTCGATGCCAATGATGTAAATTTGTTTTTTGCAATTTCCACCCATGATGAGTTTCACGATTTTGAAATAGAAATCGTGCCGCGTATTCCGCGGTTGGAACAAATGAAGCATAAGTTCCTCTATTTTCCGAAGTGGACAAAGAACGGAGACGGAGGCATCGCCTCCATCAACTTCGGCGTGGAAATGGGACAGCATTGTCTGGTAAATTCCATGCATGCAAATCTCATGTTTGATGACGGAACCCCGATGGAAGAGAGCCTTCCGCAAGGTGTGATCGGCTGGATTTTGCAGGTATAAAGATATTTGAAAGGAGCCATCTCGCATGAAAGAAGTGAATTTAAAGATTAAAGAATATTTCCAACGGGTGGAAGAATATTTGAATGCTGACCGTCTTGAAGATGCGGCAACTAACTTAAGACATATTCTTGAGTTGATTGTAAATACGTATATAGAGAAATTTTCTCCAGAAGACATTTTTTTGAAGATATTTGACAAAATTGAAGTATTAAAATCGAAAAAAGTAATCAATGAAACGTCAACGGATGCATTGCATCAAGTACGAAAAGCTGCTAATAAAGGTGCGCATGGTGATATGGAGGGAATGACAGCTAAAGAAATCGAGTTGCTGATTCCGCCATTGAAAAAGGAAGCGAGCTTACTAGAGGATATTTTAGTGTCGATAAAGCGAGATGAAGAGGAGAATACCACCAATAGATGGATAAGATGCGTACCTTGCAAAGCTCGATTTTCGGTACAAATTACGGTAAAGGATATGTTTCTCTTTTTGGTGCATCATTCTTACCGTGGCGTGTCTTTGCTGGCGGATGCCATTGTTACCTTCGGAGCCATCGGGCTCCTCATTGCCGGATTCGGTAAGGGGGACCCGGTAAAAACCGTAGCGCTGATTTTTGTGGCACTGTTATTTACGGTAGTACATCCGTTACAGTTGTATACGAAGGCGAGAAAACAGGTAAAAAAGAATGATGTATTTAAAAAGCCGCTGGATTATGTGTTGACGGATGAGGGGATTGCTTTAAGTCAGGAAGAACAGAGTCAGTCCATCACATGGGCAGATGTGTATCAGGTGAAGGAATACAAGTCTCAGATTTTAGTGTATACCGGTCGGGTGTATGCCTTTGTTTGGCCGAAGCGTGCCCTTGCCGAGTGTGAGAATGAGGTAAAAGAACTGTTTAAGAAACATTTGTCCGAAGCGGTGGCAGGAAAGATTGTGAAATAAAGGAGCAAGTATGAAGTTTGAAAGTTTTTCGGCAGAGGAAACCTATGCCCTTGGGAAAAAGTTAGGTGAAGAGGCGAAGCCGGGTGCGGTATATTGCTTATCCGGGGATCTCGGTGTGGGGAAAACCGTGTTTACCAAAGGGTTTGCGGTAGGCCTCGGTGTTACCGATACGGTAAACAGCCCGACCTTTACCATTGTGCAGGTATACAACGGACGTCTGCCATTTTATCATTTTGATGTGTATCGTATCGAGGAGCCGGAGGAGATGGAAGAAATCGGCTACGAGGACTATTTCTACGGAGACGGTGCCTGCATGATTGAGTGGGCGGAGTTGATCGAAGAACTGATTCCGGCGGATTCGGTAAAGGTGTGCATCAGCAAGGATTTGCAAAAGGGTACGGACTATCGTTTGATTACGGTGGGGGAATAAAGGAGCTTACTCGGAGAGGTGAAATTATATGAAGATTTTGGCTATTGACAGCTCGGGACTTATTGCGTCTGCGGCACTTGCCACGGAGGATGCGGTATTAGCCGAGTATACAACCAATTATAAAAAGACCCATTCCCAGACGTTACTTCCGATGATTGACGAAATCGTGAAGATGACGGAGACGGAGCTTTCCGAACTGGATGCCATTGCGGTAACAGCGGGACCGGGCTCTTTTACGGGACTTCGTATCGGGTCCGCGACGGCAAAGGGACTGGGGCAGGCTCTGAATAAGCCGCTCATTGCGGTGCCGACCACAGAAGCATTGGCTTGGAATTTCTGCGGCGCTGAGGCAGTGATTTGTCCGCTGATGGATGCCAGACGGTCTCAGGTGTATACGGGATTATACCGTTGGAATAAAGAAACGGGTGCTATGGACTGTTTGTTTGCGCAAGAAGCGATGGCAGTGGAAGATATCATTGCGGAAGTGAACCGTTTGGGACAGGCTGTAATCTATCTTGGAGACGGTGCGGATGCGTACAAAGCAGTACTTGCGGAGAATACTACAGTGGAATATTCCTTCGCACCGGTACATATGAGTAAGCAGCGGGCGGCATCCTTGGCGGCCTGTGCCTTTGTGTACGCAAAGGAAGGTAAGACCCAGACGGCGGCAGAGTTTGTGCCGACCTATCTTCGTAAGTCTCAGGCTGAGAGGGAGAGAGAAGAAAAGGAACGGGCAGAGCAGGCGTAGAAGTAATCGGTAGAGCGGGTGCATAGTTGCACGGCAGCGGAGTTTGCCTGGAACAGCAGAGGAGCCCGCGGAAGGAGATTTCGATTGGAAC
>JAZUBD010000032.1:0-5293 GCA_045638305.1 Lachnospiraceae bacterium | reverse complement strand
GGAAAAGCTGTACCGTAAGCAACTGCTCCACAGAAAGGCAGTCTCCCTTTCCCGAAGCATCCACAATTTCCGTAAGCCCCTGTATGGATGCTAACGGAGGATTCCCCAAAAGCTCTATCATCCGCTTTCCATGACTGGTTTCCCGTTGCATCACTGATAACTCTGCTTCGGAAAGTACCGGCTGTATACAGCAAATCTTTTCCTTTGCCGATTCTGTCAAAGCGTATTCCGCCCAAAGTTCCTTTATTTTGTCAAATTCCAATAATTGTTCTGTTCGATTCATCTTTAAACTCCTTTAAAATAAAACCATGGATTCTGCCCAAAAGCCGATAAATCCATGGTTTGAAATACGTTATAAAGATGAAAAAGATAAAGCAGAACCATACAGTTCTGCTTATAAGTCCATCCCAACGAATCCTTTGAATAGATTTATGAAGCAATGTAAGGCAGATACATCAGGGCATACTTCTAGCCTAAAATCCATGCCCTGCAACATTTCAAAAAATGTACTATCTGGTTCTTCCTACAATGCTTAACATAAAATCCTCATTTCTTAATCAAATAAAATGTATCACTACCCTTTTATCTTACCACTCATGGAAAAAGATGTCAAGTTCTTAGTGACAATCCCACCTCTTTCGTGGTACACTATATTCTAGTAATTTTAGAAAGGACATCACCATGGCATTTGACGGACTTATGACCGCAGCTTTAGTCAAGGAGCTTTCCGATACCTTAACCGGCGGACGAATCGTAAAGATTGCCCAGCCGGAAAAGGACGAGCTGCAGCTACAAATAAAAAACTATGACACCTATAAGCTTTTGATTTCCGCGGACGCTTCTCTTCCGCTTCTGTATCTGACGGAAGATGGTAAGCAGAGCCCGCTGACCGCGCCGAATTTCTGCATGCTTCTGCGCAAGCACTTTAACAGTGCCCGGATTCTTTCCGTGACCCAGCCGGGATTAGAGCGTATCGTGGACTTTACGGTGGAACATTTAAACGAACTGGGTGACGTATGTCAGAAACACATTATGGTAGAGCTCATGGGCAAACACAGTAACATCATCCTGGTAGACGAGAACGGTATGATTCTGGACTCCATCAAGCGTGTGTCCGGTATGGTCAGCTCCGTCCGTGAGGTACTTCCGGGACGCCCGTACTTTATTCCGCAGACCCAGGAAAAGCTGGACCCATTGACGGTTTCCTTTGAGGAGTTTTTGACCATACAGGAAAAGCCGATGGAGCTTTCTAAGGCTCTGTATACCACCTTTACCGGACTCTCTCCGCAGACCGCCAACGAGCTTTGCCATCGTGCGGGACTCTCCCCTGACATGCCGGCAGCGGAGTTTTCCGAAGACTTTATGCGTCACTTATTCCGTGTGTTTACGGAGCTTACGGATGATATAAAAAACGGTGAATTCACTCCGAATCTGGTACGGAAGGACGGGGAACCGGTGGCTTTTTCCGCCACTGCTCTTACCCTTTACGAAGAAGAACCGTACGAGGTAGAGGACTTTGTTTCGGTATCCGCCCTCCTTCAGGACTTCTATTCCGAGAAAAACACCGTCACACGTATCCGTCAGCGTTCTTCGGATTTACGCCGGGTACTGCAGTCCGCATTGGAACGTGAAGTAAAGAAATATGATTTGCAGATCAAACAATTAAAGGACACGGAATCTCGTGATAAATTCAAGGTTTACGGAGAACTCCTTACTGCTTACGGCTACGGCGTGGAACCGGGTGCCAAGGAAACTACGGTCACCAACTACTACACCGACGAGCCGATGACCATTCCGTTAGATGAGACTATGTCCGCCCTGGACAATGCGAAACGGTATTTCGAAAAGTATAATAAATTAAAGCGTACCTACGAGGCATTGACGGAGCAGGTGGCAGAAACAAAATCCGCTATCCTTCATTTGGAGTCCATCAAAAACTCCCTGGAAATTGCACGTCACGAAGAGGATCTGATACAGATAAAAGCCGAGCTTACCGAGTACGGTTATCTGAAAAAGCATATGGTTGCCCAAAAGGGCGGCAAAGGAAAGAAGGAGAAAAAGGTGCGGATTACCGCAAAACCGCTCCACTACCGCACCGAGGACGGCTTTGACTTGTATGTCGGCAAGAACAACTACCAGAACGATTATCTGACCTTCGAGTTTGCAAACGGCAACGACTGGTGGTTCCATGCCAAAGACTGCGCCGGTTCCCATGTCATCTTAAAGAACGATGGCCGTGACATTCCGGACCACGTATTCGAGGATGCAGGCGCACTGGCTGCCTTTTACTCCAAGAACAAAGATGCCGGAAAGGTAGAAATCGATTACGTTGATAAAAAACAAGTCAAGAAACCGAACGGTGCAAAGCCGGGATTTGTGGTATATTATACCAACTATTCGCTCATGGCAACACCGGATATTTCGGGACTGACCGAGATTTCCGACTAAATTATGTTTATAAAAGGGAAGGGATTACCATGACACAAATAAAAGGATTAACCAAAGCACAAAAAGGAAGAATTTACAGTTTTATCGCAATCGCACTGGTACAGCTATTATTTATTCTGGCATTTGCCTGGAACACCCGGGCACTGACCGCACAAATCCCATATACCGATTCCTGTAATGCAGACGGGGCTGATTTTTCTCCCGCCGCCAACCTATGTATTGCCGGCTTTAACGGATTTGTGAATCTGATAACCATGCTTCTCTCCGTCGGTATCACATGGTTTGTGGCCACCGTAAGCATGATTGCATGGAGATTTATTGCCATACAGAAAACTTCTGTAGTAGCTGAGCCGGAATGGAAAATCGCCAAGTACACCTGGCTTACTTTTATTGTTGTTTCACTCATCGGATGTCTGGTTATTTTACATTTCAGTCATCTGACCTTTTGTACGTTTCTTACCGCGCTTCCGATTCTTCTTTTGTGGATGTTAGGCGTATTACCGCTGCAAAACAGATACCGGAACTGGAAAGAAATAAGCGTTGAACCTTAATTACTTACACTTGCATAACAGAGAGGACTTCCTATGATATTAGCCGATACCCACACCCATACAAAATTCTCCAGTGATTCCAAGGCAGACCCTCGGGAAATGCTCGCCGCCGCAAAGGCAGCGGGACTCTCTACCCTTTGCTTTACGGACCACATGGACTTGGACTTTCCGGGAGACGATACCCTGTTTGTTTTTGATACCAAGGAGTACTTTAAAGAACTGCTCCCGTTAAAGGAACAGACCTTATCCGATAAAAATATGCCGGAGTTGCTTCTCGGCATTGAATTGGGCCTGCGCCCGAATCGTCCTGATTTACGGGAGCGGATGGATGCATTGTTAGCAGAACATTCCTACGACTTTGTCCTTGGTTCTACACACGTAGTAGACGAACTGGACCCTTACTATCAGGAATACTGGGACTTTCCGGGAGACCGTCTTCTGCGCTACTTCGAAGACATCCGTACCAATGTAGCGGAGCATACAAACTTTGACTCCCTCGGCCACTTGGACTACATCATCCGTTATTTGCCGGATTCCGTATCTCTCGTAAAAGATTATGCGGTACGGGATTATGCGGATTTGATTGAAGAAACATTACGTACCCTTATCTCTCGCGGACAGGCACTGGAGGTCAATACCGCCGGGCTGCGAAAGGGACTCTCCTTCCCTCACCCGAAGGAAGAAATCCTTCGCCGCTACAAAGAACTGGGCGGCGAACTGTTGACTCTGGGCTCCGACGCCCACTATCCGAGTGATGTAGGTGCGGATATTAAACGGTGTGCAGAACTATTAAAGGACCTGGGCTTCCGGTATTATGCGGTGTATAAAGAGAGGAAGCCGGGTATGGTGAAATTGTAACAAATAACTCAAAAGGGATGTGCTTTTGCACATCCCTTTTATCACAAAATATCCTCAATACGACACTGTAAACCGTTGGTCAGCCTCAGTATAATATCCATCTGCGCCTTCCTGATATCCTTTGCTTTCTGTTCATAGGCACGAATCGTGTTTAAGGATACTCCCGACCGCATAGAAAGCTCCTCTTGGGTCAATCCGCAACACTTTCTGACCGTCTTTAACTTACTTTCCTTCTGCTCCATATGTGCATCCAGTACATCCAGTGCTTTCTGCACATCTGCCTCATGAAGGGTATCGTACCGTCCAAGCAGTTCTTCATAGGGAATTGCCTCTAAAATATCACGAAAGCTTCTTCCGGAATACCACTGATAATACGCCAGAATCCATCCGGTCCAATACACATCGGAGCGACTTTGTGTCTCAATCACCAGATTTTCCGCTTCCTGACCGCTGACGGCCTCTACCACATCCGCATACAGCTCTGCTCCGCTCTTTCCTGCAATATATTTCGGGTTTCCCTCTTCAATTTGCTCCGCAATCCCCGACTGCAGAAACTTTTTCAAAAAAAGTCCGCCGTCTTCGCCGTATTCGTAAACCGCATCATGTAGCATATTTCCCACATTTCTCACAGCATTATCCAAATAAATGACATTGTAAGCGTTCGTCATCCTCCCTCAACTCCTCTCGCAATATATCCAATACAAACAGATCATCCTTTAACACAGACAACGCTTTCTTCTGCTTGCGGTAACTATCTCTCGCCTGCGCATCATGTTCCATCCGCTTATAGTAATATTCCCTGTAATCGGCAGTCTCATAACCCTCAAAAACAATCTGACAAAACGCTTTTTCCGAAATCAGCACCACCTGCTCCCCCAGTGTTCCGAGCCTCATTGCCTGATTCAAATCCCGTACCGAAATCGTATTATTTATAAAATCCTGTGCAAAAGAAAAATAAGAATCGTCCGCGCGATAACCGATAATCACATCCACATCACTGATATCCAGCAGAAAGTGAGTAAGAATATACTCTTTGGCAGCGCTTCCTATGCTGTTGTTAATGTCAAAATGCCGGTTCTGAAGTAGCAATGCCATCCAGTTCAGAATATGGAACTCACCTCTTGTCAAATACATTACCTTTAATCCGTCAAGAGGCAACATATACCGATTCGCATAACCGTCCTTTTTCGTTGGACAGGCCCATTCCTTTGCCAGTTCCGCACTCTCCGTGCAATAAAAGCCCTGCCCGTAATCATTATATTTCTTCCCGACACCGTACTGGGGAACCTCCACAATCTGCTCGGAACCGTGATAAAGTATAAGTCTGTTTTCCATAACGCCCTCCCAAAAGTAATACTGCAGTATTAGTTTATTATCAGTTTAATTGTAATACAGCAGTATTACTTTTGTCAACATTCAAATTAAAATCATATTCT
>JAZUBD010000031.1:0-7018 GCA_045638305.1 Lachnospiraceae bacterium | reverse complement strand
GTGGCAATCAGTGCCGCAATTGCTGAAGAAATCGGCGAAGAAGCCGGTGCAATAAGAATTGTATCACTCAGAAAAATCTGACGGTACGCAAAGGCGCATCCCGTAAATCAAAAACATTTTTAAACTTTTGAAAGGATTGGTATTTATCATGAAAAAGTACAGAGTTAACGTAAACGGCACAGCATACGAAGTAGAAATCGAGCTTATCGATGCAAACGCAGTTGCATCCGCTCCCGCAGCAGCACCCGCACCCGCAGCAGCCCCCGCAGGCGGTCAGGCAATCAACGCTCCCATGCCCGGCACAATTCTTAAGGTGAACGTTCAGAACGGTCAGGCTGTTAAGAAGGGCGATGTTCTTATGGTTCTCGAAGCAATGAAGATGGAAAACGAAATTATGGCTCCCTGCGACGGTACAGTAGCAGGCGTTGCTGTAGCACAGGGCGCAGCAGTTGATTCCGGTGCAGTTCTTTGCACAATTGCATAATTGAGCTGTAAACAACTACATTATTGCAAAAAGCAAAGAAAAATACGGAGGATAAATTTATAATGATTAACAATGGCAAAATGATGAAGAGAAAGAAATACTTCAGTGTATTCCTTGTTCTTGCACTGCTCTCTACCATATTTGCTTGTTGGGCAAGTGTCGCAGGTCAAGAAGAAGTACCTGGCAACTCCGACACAAATACACAGGAAACAGAAATCGCAGTAATCACAGCAGACGAAGCAGACGGCTACTCTCCCGTTATCGAGGACGTTCTTGCAGAGACATCCGCAGAATATCTCGTAAAGATTTCCAATGCTGAATATAACGCCGAAACAGGTGTTATTTCCATCGAGTTTGAAAACGCATCCGACAAGGATATCGTTGTTCAGGCTTCCATCACCTTTAACGGTCAGCCCGCTATGTACCAGAGTATGTAGTACGGCGAGGCGGAAAGCATCTGGAGTGATAAGCTCCTTGCAGGTGAAAAGGGAGTTGTTACATACGCATACGAAGCAAATGTTACCGATATGCCCTTCGTTGGCGTTACCGGCCTCTATGTTGACTACGCACTTATGGATACAACAAAGTCCTTCACGGTATCGGATGTTCCCTATACCGAGGAAGACCTTGTCTCCTTCACCTACGACGATATTCTCGGCACCGACTATGCGGGAAATGCCGCATCCGAAGCACAGCCCGAGGCTGCAGTATCCGAAATGGAGGCTGTTGAAAACTTCGTAAACCAGACAGGCTTTGTAAGACTCTTCACAACAGACTGGAAGTGTCTTATTATGATTGGTATTGCGTGCGTACTTCTTTTCCTCGCAATCGTTAAGGGCTTTGAGCCCCTTCTTCTCCTTCCCATCGCATTCGGTATGCTTCTCACAAACCTTCCCGGTGCGGAAATGTTCCACGAGGAGCTCTGGGCAGGCGGTCACGTTCACTGGGACCTCTTCGCTCATTCCGAAAACTTCACTCCCGGTCTTCTCGACTACCTCTACCTCGGTGTTAAGCTTGGTATTTATCCTTGTCTTATCTTCTTCGGTGTTGGTGCGATGACAGACTTCGAGCCCCTTATCGCAAATCCCAAGTCTCTCCTTCTCGGTGCGGCTGCACAGCTTGGTATCTTCGTTACATATGTTGCTGCTATCTTCATGGGCTTTACAGCTCTCGAAGCAAGCTCCATCGGTATCATCGGTGGTGCTGACGGTCCTACGGCTATCTTTGTAACAAGTAAGCTTGCTCCTCACCTTCTCGGACCGATTGCCGTTGCGGCTTACTCCTATATGGCTCTCGTTCCCGTAATTCAGCCTCCGATTATGAAGCTTCTTACGACGGAAAAGGAACGTAAGATTAAGATGGAGCAGCTTCGTCCGGTTTCCAAGCTGGAGAAGGTGTTGTTCCCGATTATCGTTACGATCGTAGTAGTACTTATTCTTCCGGATACCGCAGCTTTGGTTGGTAGCCTTATGCTCGGCAACCTGTTCCGTGAGTCCGGTGTGGTAAAGCAGCTTCAGGAGACTGCATCCAACGCACTCATGTACATCGTTGTTATTTTACTCGGTACTTCCGTTGGTGCAACCACCAGTGCACAGGCATTCCTGCGCTTGGATACCATTAAGATTGTTGGTCTTGGTTTGATTGCGTTTGCAATCGGAACCGCAGGCGGTGTATTGTTCGGTAAATTAATGTGCAAGGCGACGAAGGGTAAGATTAATCCGCTTATCGGCTCTGCCGGTGTATCCGCTGTGCCGATGGCCGCACGTGTATCCCAGAAGGTTGGTGCGGAGGCTGATCCGAGCAACTTCCTTCTTATGCATGCAATGGGACCGAACGTAGCGGGTGTTATCGGTACTGCAGTAGCAGCCGGTGTATTTATGGCAATTTTCGGAGTATAAAATAGGAGGTTCACAATGGCAGTAAAGATTACAGAGACCATTTTACGTGATGCACATCAGTCTTTGATTGCAACCCGTATGACAACGGAACAGATGCTTCCGATTATTGAAAAGATGGATAAGGTAGGCTACCACTCTGTAGAGTGTTGGGGCGGTGCTACCTTCGATGCTTCCCTTCGTTTCTTAAAGGAAGATCCGTGGGAGCGTTTAAGAAAGCTTCGTGCAGGCTTCAAGAACACTAAGCTTCAGATGTTATTCCGTGGACAGAACATTCTCGGCTACAATCATTATTCCGATGATGTAGTAGAGTACTTTGTTCAGAAGTCCATCGCAAACGGTATTGATATTATTCGTATTTTCGACTGTTTCAATGATTTACGTAACTTAGAGACCGCTGTTAAGGCGTCAAACAAGGAAAAGGGACATGCACAGATTGCTCTGGCATATACCCTCGGTGATGCTTACACCTTAGATTACTGGAAGGATACCGCTCGTCGTATCGAGGAGATGGGTGCTGATTCCCTTTGTATCAAGGATATGGCAGGTCTTTTGGTTCCGTACGAGGCTGATAAGCTGGTCAAGGCTCTTAAGGAAGGCACCAAGCTTCCGATTCAGCTTCATACCCACTACACCTCCGGTGTGGCTGCAATGACCTACATGAAGGCTGTAGAAGCAGGTTGTGATATCATTGATACCGCAATGTCTCCGTTCTCCATGGGTACCAGCCAGCCGGCAACGGAAGTTATGGTTGAGACCTTCAAGGGAACCGAGTACGATACCGGTTTGGATCAGAATCTGTTAGCGGAAATCGCAAATTATTTCCGTCCGATGCAGGAAGAGGCTTTAAAGAGCGGTCTTCTTAACCCGAAGGTAATGGGCGTAGATATCAAGACCCTTCTTTATCAGGTTCCGGGTGGTATGCTTTCCAACCTTGTTTCCCAGCTTAAGGAAGCAAAGGCAGAGGATAAGTTCTATGATGTATTAAAGGAGATTCCGGAGGTTCGTAAAGACTTCGGTGAGCCGCCGCTTGTTACCCCGTCTTCCCAGATCGTTGGTACCCAGGCAGTACTTAACGTACTTCAGGGCGAGCGTTACAAGATGGTAACCAAGGAGTCCAAGAAGGTTCTTTCCGGTGAGTTCGGTCAGACCATTAAGCCGTTTAATCCGGAAGTACAGAAGAAGGCAATCGGTGATGTAGAGCCGATTACCTGCCGTCCGGCAGACAAGATTGCTCCGCAGCTTGCTAAGTTTGAGGAGGATATCAAGGAATGGAAGCAGCAGGATGAGGACGTTTTATCCTACGCACTGTTCCCGCAGGTTGCTATGGAGTTCTTCAAGCACCGTCAGGCACAGCAGACCAAGGTTGATGTGAATGCGGCTGATACCAAGAACCAGGCATACCCGGTCTAATCGCGAGTTTCAGAGGCTGTCGCTTTGCGGCAGCCTCTTTTGCGTAAGGGACGAATTTCAATCACAGGACTTATAAGAAGACTACAAAACGTTTTCTTCGCAAAAGCATCCGCATCTGTGGGCTTCGGATGTAAGTCTTTCTAATTGCTTCGGAATAAATTTGAAATAGGCATGCAACCGGCCCTTATGCACCATGGTGCTAAGGACGCTCGCTTGGACATCCGTGTCCAAGCGTTGCAGAGTGCTAACGAAGCAATAAGAAAGTTTATACATCCTACGCGATAAAGATGCTCCTACTTTTGAAAGAGAACGTTTCTATGCTTTATGTAAATCTTTGTGATTGAAATTCTGTGCTTCTACAAGGGCAGCTGCCGGAAAGTGACTGGCCTTTTTAAATTCTGACAAGACCGGGTTGTTGCTTTTGGGGGAAGTAAGAGCGCGATTTTACCGGATGGTTTGTAGACATTTCTTGTCTTTTAAGAGGAAATAGAGCATTGCTCGCTTTATGTCCTGTTTAATTTTGATTCTCTATGATAGGCTGTCTGTGAAAGGAGGAAGATAAATTATGAACCAACAAAAGATTGGTACATTCTTAAAGGAACTACGGAATGAAAGAAATCTGACACAGGAGCAGTTGGCGGAGGTGTTTGGTGTTTCTCGTCGAACGGTTTCTAGGTGGGAGACCGGCAGTAATATGCCGGACTTAGCACTGTTGGTAGAAATGACGGATTACTACGACGTCGATTTGCGTGAACTGCTGGATGGGGAAAGGAAGAGCGAGCGGATGAACAAAGAATTGAAAGAAACGGTATTAAAGGTGGCGGATTATACCAATGACCAAAAGCGAAAGTTACTAAGAATGATGCAGTGTTTGTTAGCTGCAGGATGTATATCGTTTATCCTACATATTATTGTGGATTTGAACAGACCTGACATATCTGATTTTTTATATGGTCTTTTAAAAGGAGCAACTCTCGGAATACCTGTTGCAATCGTTTCTATGGGAGTGGTTTGGACAAGTAAATATCTAAAGATCTTTCGGGAAAGAAACAAATAATGTGTACTAATGATTAGAGTTAAGAAACGAACGCTTGAAACTAAAATCTCAGGCGTTCGTTTCTTGTTAGGTTATTCTTTTGTTTCCAGCTTGTTAAGGCTTAAGATGCCCAGCAGACAGCTGACTCCAAGCAGTATTCCCGGTGCCGCACCGGATAGAAAATCGATAGCCGGGTTCCCTTTGAAGAAAATGGAAAGGAGTGCAATTACGGCATAAAGTGCAACAATACACCAAGTGGCATAGAGATAGTTTTTCTGGATTTTTGCAAGTTTTGTATCTTTTTCGATTTTTTTCATCATGTCTTTGTCTCCCTTTAATAATTCGTCTAAACTTAAGTGGTACAGCTCGCTCATTTTAATGACACTGACGATGTCAGGTAAGGATTTGCCGTTTTCCCAACTGGAGACGGTCTGACGAGAGACCAGCAGTTGCTCGGCTGCCTGTTCCTGGGTGATGTTAAGTGCCTGGCGGGCTTCTTTGATTTTTGTTCCGATGTTCATAGGGTACCTCCTTCGTTTTTTAGTGTAGCAAACGATGACATGTATTTCTATCAAAAGGCCTTTACAAAGAGGGAGCTTCCTTGTAAAGATGTCTTGACATAGCCTGTTTTATGGTGTTTTTGAGGAATGAAACGGATATATAGTAACAAGTTTAGTATAGGTTAACGGGATTCGGAAGTCAAGATAAAAAGGAAGGAGAGAATGCAAGGGAATGTAAGACTTGTCGAATTATGAAACAAATGGTATAATCGTTTTGTTAAGAAATAATACGAAGGAGAGCAGCTATGTTAGAAGCAATTTTAAAGAAAGTATTGTTCCGTTGGTTTATGGACCGTGCAGAGAAGAAGGACAAGAAGTTTATTGAAAATTATCAGCCGGAGGAGACTGGGGAGGATGTTGTTTTTAAGGGCCGGGAGTTGAATTTCTTAGAGAATCTGGCAGCTGCGAAACGACTGGTGGGAAATATGTATGATATGGTCAGCGCTTCCTATACCTTGTATTATGATACCTATATTTATTTGAATAATTACAAAAAAGAAGGCTTGCGGATTTCCTATCAGCAGCTTCGGGATTGTAAGAATAACGGTAAGTTTAAGTACAGAAAGGGTCGCGGAATCGTGACTTTGAAATTAGAGGGAAAGAAGAAATATTTGATGTATATTTGCGGTTCCGATACAGACAGAGCAAAGGAACCGGAGATTACCGCGCAGATTGCTGCATTCTTAGAGGAAAAGTGCGGAACAAAGATTGTTTAATTTAAGAAGGCAGGAATGAACTTTTTGAGGAGAGGTCTAAAATACGAAAGGATAAGGTGGTTTTTTGAGAGGAAATGTGCTTGTTATCGGTAATTCCGGTGTGGGAAAGTCCACGTTAATCAATGCGGTGTTAGGGGAAGAAAGGGCTTTGACGGGCTATGGAATCAGTGGGACGACAAAGGATTTGGAGATTTATGAAAGTGAGGAGCTTCCGTTCCGTGTGATTGATACCATCGGCTTTGAGCCGACCTTTTTGAAGGAACGGATGGCCATCCGTGCGGTGCAGAATTGGTCAAAGAATTGCGCCAAAGAGGGAAAAGAAGACAATCAGATTAATGTCATCTGGTTTTGCGTGGACGGCACATCCCGGAAATTGTTTCCTAAGGCCATTCAGAGTCTGGCGAGAGCTACGGATATTTGGAAAAGTGTACCGATTGTTGTGGTCATTACCAAGTCGTATTCCGTACCGGAGCGGGCAGAAAATATCGAGATGGTAGAGAAGGCCTTTGCTTCCCAGAAGAAGTGCGGGCGTAATCTGAAAAAGATTCTTCCGGTGGTTGCGGCTACCTACGAGTTAAACGAGACTGCTTTTGCGGCACCGGAGGGTATTACGGAGCTGATTGATGCCACCAACGAGCTGATGCCGGAGGGGGTACAGGCCGGTTCCTATGATTTGGCGAATTATAAATTAGGAAGAAGACGTTATTTGGCGCAGGGCGTTGTTGGTGTTTCCACCACCTCTGCGGTAGTGGTGGGCGCGGTACCGATTCCGGTGGCGGATGCGTTGATTTTATCGCCGCTGGAGCTTGCGGAGGTCAATGCCATTGCACGGATTTACGGTGTAAAGAATGACGAGAAGTCGAAGCAGTTGTTTAACTCTATTGTGGAGGTAGGAACGGTCAGCGCCGCTGCCA
>JAZUBD010000030.1:0-2072 GCA_045638305.1 Lachnospiraceae bacterium | reverse complement strand
ACCGAGAAATACAACAACATAACGACTACGGAGTCGGTGCTTCCGGGTAACTGGGTAGAAGGCTCCGGTAGCTATACGATTCCGACCAATGCAGAGACTGTCATTATTTACTTCGAGTCAGAAGGCGTGACCGACTTTACCTTGGATGATGTTATAATCAGTAGTCAGGATCCGGCTCTCGGCGGCAATCAGGGCGGTAACCAGGGTGGTAATACCGGTGACAACCAGGGTGGTAATACCAGTGTGGCAATTGATGCTTCCAAGTATACCATGATTCACACCTTGAAGGCGGAGAAGGATGTAGAAACCCAGATTTTCGTACCGCGTGGAAGTGCTACGCTTGAGATTAATAAGAAAGGTTATTCCGGTTCCTGTTTCGAGGTTAAAGGACGTACTCAGAACTGGAACGGTCTCGGCATCGACTTTACGAACTTAGACAACAAGTCCTTTGATGTTATCGGTAAGGAAGTCTACGTTTCCTTCTGGGTATATCATGAGGCAGGTTCTCCGATGGAGTTCTCCGCAACCTTACAGGTAAATAAGCCGGATGGTACTTCTACCTGGCCGGAGCGAGTATCTGTAGAGGGTATTCCGAGCGGAAAGTGGACTTTTGTGGAAGGAACGATTCCGGTATATGCGAATGTAAAGGTTCCGCAGATTAACTTCGAGCTTCCGGGCTCCGATACGGCAAACTTTATGGTGGATGAGGTTAAGATCGGTTATGACCCGAACAGCAGCGTTGCTCCGAATCCGGAGTATGAGGAGCAGGCAAAGGTTCCGTTTGTTCCGATTAAGCTTGATTTCGAAGATAACGAGGCATATTTCCAGAGCCGTGGTAGCAGCCAGCCTTCTCTTGTATACGGCGGTCACGAAAGTGATATGTGTATGGCTGTAAAGGGACGTTTACAGAACTGGCACGGTGTGCAGGCAGACTTGTCTCAGTATGATTTGGCAGGCAGAACCATCGAAGTTACCTACTGGGTATACCATGAGTACACGACACCGTTACAGGTTAACATGACGGCAGAGCAGAACGACGGTGAGACGACGACATATACGCCGATTGTTACCGGTACCGAGATGCAGGACGGTAAGTGGATTAAGTTTAACAATACATATACCATTCCGGAAAATGTTAAGGCTCTTATCGTTTACTTCGAATCCCCGAACGAAACGGCTGAGTTCTATATCGATGATGTTTCCATCACATTGCAGTAATTAAACACATTTTGGGCCACGCAAAGAAAGCGTGGCCCTTTTTGTATGAAGCGTAAACGGTGCATAACCACATTGTAAACGAAAGATTAAGATTCGATTAAAAATAAAATATTTCAAAGTTTGTTCATAAGTTAATGATATGATAAGAATAGAAGAGAAGTACCGGTATTGGGGTACAGGATACCGGTATTAGCGGGACGATACATATTGTTTTTGAGATAATTGCGGAGGTAGTTTGTTGGACAACGAGAACAGATACAATGAAAATACAGAGGAAGAGAACGGAAGCAGAATTGCACCGGAGCGTCAGTCTTTGAGTAAATATGTGCCGGCGCCGACAGCGTCGTTGGATGAGTGGAAGCGAATGCAGTTGATATATTCGGCAGCATTAAAGGAAGTGAATACAAAACTGGAGATTTTGAATGCGGAGTTCCAGATGGCCCATCGGTACAATCCGATTGAGCATCTTTCCGCCCGGATTAAGTCTCCGGAAAGCATTGCCAAGAAGCTTCGTCATCAGGGCAGAGCGGTGACGGTAGAGAATATTGTACGCTATATTAATGATGTGGCGGGGATTCGTATTATTTGTTCCTTTACGTCGGATATTTACAAGATTTCGGAGTTGATTCGAAAGCAGAGTGATGTAAAAGTATTGAAAATCAAGGATTATATCGAAAATCCGAAACCGAACGGCTACACCAGCTACCATATGATTGTGTCGGTACCGATTTATCTTTCGGATATGACCGTTGATACAAAAGTGGAGATTCAGATTCGTACCATTGCCATGGACTTTTGGGCAAGCCTGGAGCATAAGATGTATTATAAGTTTGAAGGTAAAGTCGGATCGTAGC
>JAZUBD010000029.1:0-4064 GCA_045638305.1 Lachnospiraceae bacterium | reverse complement strand
GGGTCAGGTCTTTGGTATCGGTTGTAAGATTTTTACGATTGCCGGCCCGGTCATTTTGTACGGAATCCTGACCAGCTGGGCGTTGGGGTTGATTTACTGGATACTAAAATTATTGGGAGTGGTGTAGAGAACGATAATGGGGCTGTCGCATGAGGAATGCGATCGCCCTTTTTGTGTGAAAAAACGGCGATATTCCGGGCTTAAAAAAATATTTTAGAAAAATTGAAAAAAGTACTTGACATATTATCAAAAAGATATTATTATAATAACAGAATTGATATTAACAAAAAGATAATATCAAAACAAAACAATCAAGATAAGACTTTTACAAGAAAGAAGGAGGAAAAAGAAATGGCAGCAAAAGAAAAGGTTTGGAATGTTGTGGTAGAGGAGGTTTCGTACAAGGTTACAATGGTAAAGAACAAGATTTCCGTAAACGGTTCGGAGCCGGTGAAGTTCACGAAGCTCCAAAAGGCAGTGGGGGAAGGAAAGGGTTCGAATTACATAGTTCCTTTAGGAAATCAGAATGCGATATTGCGTGTAACCAACTTGGGACAGGTTGCGTTGACTTTGGACGGTAAGGATTGCTTGACAGGCGAAGCATACGAAGCACCGAAGATTCCGTGGTGGGCATGGATTCATGTGGCTATTCATGCGTTGGGATTAGTTTTCCTGATCGGAGGCGCTGTAGGTGGTGCCATTCAGGGTGGTGTGATTTGTCTCATGCTTGCAATTGCATCGGATAATAAGAAAAGTGATGCTTACAAAATCGGAGTATGTACCGCGATTTTAGTGGTTTCGTTACTTGTGCAGTTTGCATTGGCTATGCTGATTGTGAGCGCTTTTGTATAATCGGAGTAGATTCTATGAATAGAGAAAGCCTGAACCGGATTGCCGGTTTGGGCTTTTTATTAAAATAAATTTAATTACCGGTTGACATAGTATTGAAAAAATATTATCATAATAACAGGACAAATAATATTAAATTGATAATATCAAAAGGGAGGTCGCTGCTATGAAAAAGACGTTGATTGTGGTAGACATGCAGAAGGATTTCATTGACGGTGCGTTGGGTACCAAGGAAGCGGTTGCCATTGTGGACAACGTAAAGAAAAAGATTGCCGAGTACCAAGCGAACGGTGACGAGGTTATCTTTACGAGAGATACCCATCAGCAGGAGTACTTAAGCACCAACGAAGGAAAGTATCTTCCGGTACTTCATTGTATCGAAGGAACCGACGGCTGGCAGATTTATGACGGTTTGCCGACGGAGGGAGCTAAGCTTGTGAACAAGCCTACATTCGGTTATCTTGATTGGGCAAAGTATCAATTTGAGGAAGTCGAACTCGTTGGATTGTGTACCGATATTTGTGTGGTTTCCAATGCGTTGATTTTAAAGGCAATGTATCCGGAGATTACGGTGAAGGTAGATGCTACCTGTTGTGCGGGAGTAACACCGGAAAGTCACACGGCGGCACTGACCACCATGAAGATGTGTCAGGTGGAGGTATACGAGGGATAATGCTTCGAAAGGGGAGTGTGCTATGATACGATATAACGGAAAACCGGTGGGACTGAATCATTTTCCGGACGGTACTCTTTTGATGAAGGAGACGGTGACGGAGACGGAAGAGGCAGTCATTCGCTGGAATTTTGAAAATAATGAAGAGATGGTAGTATTGTATTTTCTTACAAGACATCTTAGGGGCAAGGGAGTAAAGCGGATTGTTTTGGAACTTCCGTACATCCCGAATGCAAGACAGGACAGAGTAAAGAAGCCGGAGGATGTATTTACCTTAAAATATTTTGCGGAGTTTATCAATTCCCTCGGTTTCGCGGAGGTTACGGTGCTGGACCCTCATTCCTATGTCAGTGAGGCGTTGTTTGACAATCTTCGGATTCGGACACCGAAGGACTATGTGGCGCAGGTAATTGAGAAGTTGGGAGGAACGGAGAATTTGCTTCTTTTCTTCCCGGATGAGGGGGCTATGAAGCGTTATTCGAGTATGTTTGATTTACCGTATGTGTTCGGAATTAAGAAAAGAGACTGGACTACCGGGGAAATTCTGGGTCTTGATGTGGCAGGACGCACAGAACTGATTGCGGGAAGCAAGGTTTTGATTATCGATGATATTTGTAGCAGGGGAGGCACCTTCTTTCATAGTGCAAAGGCATTGAAGGAGTTGGGGGCCGGTGAAATTTCTTTGTATATTTCCCATTGTGAAGCTACGATTTTTGAAGGAGAGCTTCTTACTACCGATTGGATTACCCGGGTGTATACCACGGACAGTATTTTTACCGGAAACCATGAGAAAATAACCGTTTTAAAGGGGTAAGGAAAGCGAGGGAGAGACGATGAACAGAACAAATCCGATGTTGTTGATTGATTTTTATAAGGCGGTACATGCCGAGATGTTGCCGAAGGGAATTACGAAGTCGGTGTCTTATTTTACCCCGCGGATGAGCCGGGTAAAGCGTTGGAACGAGGTGGTTATGTTCGGCTTACAAGGATTTATTAAGACGTATCTGGTGGATTATTTTAACGAAGAGTTTTTTCTAAAGTCCTTTGACGAAGTGATGGCAGGGTATCGGAGAATTATGGATGCTACCTTAGGCGCGGAGGCATATAAAATCGAGAAGGTGGAAAAGTTACATAAGCTGGGCTACTTACCGATTGAAATTTTTGCTCTGCCGGAGGGAACCTTGGTACCGATGCATGTGCCGATGTTCGGAATTACCAATACGCACCCGGACTTTGCGTGGCTTCCTCAGTCTTTGGAAAGCTTGATTTCTGCGGAAAGCTGGCATCCGATGTTAGCCGCTACCGTGGGACATACCTACAGAGAAATCGTAAACCGGTATTATGATTTGACCTGTGAGGATACCATACCGCGGGCGAGAGCACTGGGAGCATTTGACTTCCGTGGGGAAGAATGTACGGAGTCTGCCGTAAAGGCGGGAGCGGGCTGGTGTCTGTCTTTCTTAAATACCGCTACGGTGCCGACCATTCCGTATTTGGAGCAGAATTATAACTGTGATTGTACGAAAGAGCCGGTGGCCTTCGGCAGCCCGAGTACGGAGCATTCCGTCATGTGCAGTAACTTTGCCGTAGACGGAGACGAGATTACGTTGCTCAGACGTCTTTTGACGGAGATTTATCCGAATACATCTTTCTCTGCCGTGTTGGATTCCTATGATTACTGGAACATCATCGAAAATGTGCTGCCGCAGTTAAAGAAGGAAATTTTAGAGCACAACGGCTGTATGCTGATGCGGGGGGAT
The DNA here is from genome assembly GCA_045638305.1 of Lachnospiraceae bacterium. GTDB lineage: Bacteria > Bacillota > Clostridia > Lachnospirales > Lachnospiraceae > SIG307. The sequence continues at coordinate 782 of JAZUBD010000029.1, read as the reverse complement.
TCCGGAGACTGTGTGGAGGTAGTTACCGAAACCGTATTTAAGCTTTGGGATATTTTCGGAGGTACGGTAAACAGTAAGGGATATAAGGTGCTGGACCCGCATGTGAAGGCGATTTACGGGGATTCTATTACGGTACAGCGTTGTGAGCAGATTTACGAAATATTGACGGAAAAAGGTTTTGCCTGCTCCAATGTGGCGTTAGGCGTAGGCTCCTTCTCCTTCCAGTGTATTGAGGAGGACGGTATTTTAAAACCGTTTACAAGAGATACCTTCAGTTCCTGTATTAAGGCAACCTATTGTGAGATTGACGGGGCTCCGTATCCGATTTTTAAGAACCCGAAGGACGGCGGTTTTAAAAAGTCCCAGAAGGGCTGCTGTGTGGTTTATCGCGAGGACGGAGTACTGAAATACAAGGATGAATATAACTGGAACGAGGCGGTGACGGATGAACGGAACTTGCTTAAGACCGTATTTAAGGACGGAAAGCTTGTAAAGGAGCAGACGTTACAGGAAATCAGAGAAGTATTAAACGGAGGTGCTTTTTAGTGAGTGGCTATGAATTTAATGCAAAAGAAATGAAGGACAGATGTGTACAGTGGATTAGAGACTGGTTTGAAAAAAACGGAGCAGGCTGTAATGCCGTAGTGGGGATTTCCGGAGGAAAGGACAGCTCCGTGGTGGCAGCCCTTTGTGTGGAAGCGTTGGGAAAAGACCGTGTCATCGGTGTGCTGATGCCGTGTGGAGTACAGGGGGACATTGACATGGCGAGAAAGCTGGTATCT
>JAZUBD010000028.1:0-9134 GCA_045638305.1 Lachnospiraceae bacterium | reverse complement strand
GCTTCTGGCTGTATTCACCGATGGAACCGTCCTTAATCTGCATTACACGGTCACCAAAACGAAGCGCTCCTACCGGAGAAATAACCGCTGCGGTACCGGTACCGAATACTTCCTCTAAGGTACCTGCCTCGAAAGCGTCTACAAGCTCCTGTGCGGATACCTTGCGCTCCTCTACCGGGAGTCCCCACTCCTTACAAAGCTCAATAACGGAGTTTCTGGTAATACCCGGTAAGATACTGCCGTTTAACATCGGGGTTACGATGGTGCCGTTAATCTTAAAGAAGATGTTCATTGCGCCTACTTCTTCGATGTACTTACGCTCTACACCGTCCAGCCACAATACCTGAGAGTAGCCTGCATCGTGAGCCTTCATCTGTGCCGCCATGGAAGCCACGTAGTTACCGCCGGTCTTTGCCTCACCGATACCGCCCTTTACAGCTCTTACATAGTCATCCTCGATCCAAATCTTAACCGGGTTAAGACCTTCCGGATAGTACGGACCAACCGGGGAAAGGATGATAATGAACTGATAAGTATCGGAAGGACGTACTCCGAGAAACGGGTCGGTTGCGATGATGAACGGACGAATATACAGGGAAGTACCCGGCTTATTCGGAACCCATGCCTCATCTACCTTAACCACTGCCTTAACCGCCTCTACGAAATCTTCAATCGGAAGCTCCGGAATGCACAGTCTCTTGTTGGTGTTATTGGTACGCTTAGCGTTCATGTCCGGACGGAACAACAGCACTCTGCCGTCATCGGCACGGTAAGCCTTTAATCCCTCGAACATTTCCTGACCGTAATGGAATACCATTGCGGACGGCTCTAAAACGATCGGCTGATACGGTACGACACGCGGGTCGAACCAGCCCTTGCCGGTCTCATAATTCATAATAAACATGTGGTCGGTAAAAATGGTACCGAACTTTAACGGGTTGTCCGGAGTCGGCAACGGCTTCGGATTGGTAGTCTTTTCAATTCTGATGTTTAACATACTTCTATCCTCCTGTTACTTTTTCTTACGGACATAACGACAGCGCTCATAAATCAGATCATAATAGGTCTGCTCGTCGGAAACATCTGCCAGCTCCCAATCCGGATCCTTATCCAGATTCGGGAAATACGTGTCCGCATCATATGCATAATCAATCTTTGTAATAAAGGCTTCGTCACAGTAAGGTAAAAACTGCTCAAACACCGATGCCCCGCCGATGACATACACCTGATCGGTCGGGTACTGCCCGATGGCTTCCATCGCCTCGTCAAAACTATGTACCACCGTCACATCATTTAACTTCAGATCTTTCTTTCTCGTTAAAATAATGTTGTTGCGATCACGAGGCGGCTGTCCCGCGGAGAACTCCTCCTGTACACAGCGTCCCATTACCACCGTCTTGTACATGGTCTCAAAACGGAAAAACTTCTCATCCGTCGGAATCCGAACCAGTCGTCCGCCACTCTTTCCGATGGCCCAATTGTTGTCTACGGTAGCAATCAGTTTCATCTGCGCCCTGCCTTTCTTACTAATATGACAAATATTGTAACTCTTCTTTTCTTAGAATGCAAGCACTTTTTTACAGTAACGTGAAAAAATACGTAGAAAGGCCCATGATTTCACTATCAATTTCTGATAATAAGATTCTCGGCTCCTGTACAGGCTTTCATATCCTTCTCGGACTTCCGGTAAAATTCTCGGAACCGTTTCGGACAAGTAATCATCAGCTCCGGAATGGAATCCTTCATGGACATTTGACGCTCTGTCTTGCTTTTTCGTACCTCCGCGATAATCTCTTTCAGATGTTCACCGAATTCGATGTAAATTCGCTCCTCTTTTTTCGTCTCCCACCGGGTCTCATGTAACGACTTTTCTTTCTCCTGCTTTCTGTAGAAATCCTGGTAAATATAGTCCGTTACATACGGCGTGTAAATTGCATACAGTTTTAAGATGCCAAGCAAACTGTAGTAAACCGCAATCTGTCCCGAATATCGGTTTTCCGCACCGTGCTTTTCCGGCTGATACAGTCTTTCCTTTGCAATCTCGATATAATAATCGCAAAAGTCTCTCCAAAACAGTGTGTCGATTTCATGTCTTGCCTGACCGATTTCATAGTGTTCCAACAACGCAGTCGCTTTCTTTGTAGTCTCGTTTACTCTCTGCAATATCCAGCGGTCAACCGGCAACAAGTCCGCTTCTTCGTAATGCTCCGGCTTCTTAAAATCCTCCAGCTGTAAAATTGCAAACTTAGCAGCATTATAAAGCTTGTTAATGAATCGTTTGGAAATTTTCAACTCCTCTTCGCTAAAGAAGGTATCGGTTCCCAGCCTACTGTTTGCTGCCCAGTAACGAATCGCATCCGCAGAATGAGTTTCGATTAAAGCCATCGGAGAATCGGAGACATTACTCTTTGATTTACTTATCTTTTCTCCCGGCTTTGCCAAAACAAAACCGCTGATCATAATATCCTTCCACGGAATTTTCCCGGTATGATTCAAACTCTTAACGATAGAATAAAAGGCCCAGGTCCGAATAATATCATGGGCTTGACAACGCATTCCCATCGGGAAAATTTCCTCTGTAATTGCGTCCTTCTCTCCGTACTTCGCATTAATCAATGTAGTTACCGAAGAAGTCGCCCATGTATCAAATACCGCCTCTTCCGGTAGAAACTCATGACAGCCGCAAGCACAGGCATGTAACGGCGACGTCTCCAGCGGATTTACCGGCAACTGTTCTTCCTCCGCAAATACCGGCTCCATACATTCCTTACAATACCATACCGGGAACGGTACGCCGAAATACCGCTGTCTGGAAATACACCAGTCCCATTTCAGATTTTCTACCCATAAAATGTAACGGTTCTTCATATGCTCCGGATACCAGTTTATCTCATCGGCAGCCTTTAAGAAACGCTCCTTCTCCGTCAGTACATCAATATACCACTGCTTGGAAGGAATGAACTCAACCCCTTTTCCGCACCGCTCATGAATTCCAATCATATGACTGATGGTTTCCTGCCTTACCAGAAGACCCTTTTCACGTAAAAGCGCTATCATACATTCTCTTGCCTTCTCCACTGTCAGTCCGCCGATGAAACTTACGCTGTCCTCAATCTTTCCGTTCGGTAAAATAATCTTTTTGTAAGTCAAATTGTGTTTCTGATACCATTCCACATCCGTGGCATCTCCGAAAGTGGCACACATTACCGCACCGGTTCCCTTCTCCATGGAAACGGTTTCATCCGTTAAAATCGGAATTTCAAACTCATACAACGGCACCTTCGCCGTTTTCCCGACATACTCCTTAAACCGCTCATCCTCCGGATGTACAAAAATGCAAACACACCCCGCCAGAAGCTCCGGCCTTGTAGTTGCAATGAGCAAATTCCCCAAGGATGTCTTAAATTCTAAATAATTAAACGTTGTCTCGCATTCCTTTGTTTCCAGTTCCGCCTGCGCAATGGATGTCCGGCATTCCGTACACCACAACACCGGAGACTCTTTCATATAGGCTTTCTTGTTTTTAGCCAATTCAATAAAAGACTTCTGGGATATTTTCTGAGACAAATCCGATATGGTCTGATATTGCAAATTCCAGTCTACACTAAATCCCAACCGCTTCCAGAGTTTTTTAAATTCACCTTCGTACTTATCAACTGTGCACATACACTTTCCGCGGAATTCACTTCGCGGTAGCATACTGGCGTAAATCTTTTCCTCTTTTTCTACCAGTCGCTCCGTCGGCAAACCATTGTCATCAAATCCGAACGGGTAAAACACATCATATCCCTGCATTCGTTTGAAACGGGCAATCATTTCTGCCTGGGTATAGGAAAATACATGCCCGATATGCAATTTCCCGCTTACCGTCGGCGGCGGTGTGTCAATGGAAAAAACCTTTCTGTCCTTTCCGTGCCGATACCGATAGATTCCTTGTTCTTCCCAGAACCGCTCCAATTCCGTTTCCGCGCTCATAAAATCGTACTTCTTGTCCATGCGGATACCTCCTTATAAAATAAAATTATTTTACAAAACAGACAAAAAAAGCAGCCCTAAGCAAACGCTTAGGGCGAACTGACATGTCCGTGGTACCACCTAACTTCAGAAATACTTCTGCACTCACTACAATACGGGAATCATGTACGCATTCCGATATCGCTTCCCCTGATAACGGTGGGAATCTCCGTTGGAGCCTACTTAGAATCATCCGTTCGGTCCAAAGCTCAAAGGCTACTTCCATACACCCTTCACGAAAGTTTTCACCAACCACTTTCTCTCTGTCATCCGGAATTGTATGTACTCCTCCTCGTCAATGCTTTTTGTCTGTAATTGTTAGTTCATGATTATAAAGGAAACTCCTTCTTTTGTCAATCATTTTATTTTCATGACTACTTATTCTCGTTATAGAACGCCTCCAGTTCCGGTCTGCACTCCATAAAAACCTTGCCTAATTCCGGGTCAAAATGCTGCCCCAACGACTCGTCCATAATCCGGAACGCCTCGTCATAAGAAAACGCTTCCTTATAGCAACGCTTACTGACCAGTGCATCAAACACATCTGCCAACGCCATAATACGGGCTTCCACCGGAATCTCTGTTCCTTCCTTTCCCGTCGGATAACCGAAACCGTTCCATTTTTCATGATGGTAAAAAGCCACATTCTTTGCCACTTCCACAAAGGCCTCATCTTCAACTCCGCGCAGGATGTCCTCCACAATCCGGGCACCTTCCGCAGAATGACGCTTCATCTCCGCATACTCCTCATCCGTATATTTCCCCGGTTTGCGAAGCACCGCATCGTCAATGGCAACCTTTCCCAGGTCATGCATCGGCGCCGCCTTTATCACAAGCTTTAAAAACTCTTTGCTAAGTCCGAATTGCTCTTGGCAACGCATTAACTTCTTCGCAAAAATATGTACCACCTTACTGGTTCGTTTGATATGACCGCCGGTATTTGCATCTCTGTTTTCCACCATTTCCGCCATACCCAGCACCATCATATCCTTGATATGGGTAATATGCTCCGTCTTTTCTTCTACATCTTTTTCTAGCTTGGTATTATACTCTTCAATGGTATTGTAATACTTCCGCTCTGCGGTTCGGTCTATAAATTCAATCAGAAAACCGGAAGAAGTCTTTTTTCCATGTATCAGTTCCCGGACATCTACTTGAAAATACCGGTCCCCTACCGTAATCGTCCGCTGTGTCCATATATCATCATCCTCCCGCAACAATCCGCGGATGACCTTCTGATACAGACAACTGTCGGAAACCGGTATTTCTTTATCTACCGTCCAGGTTCTCACTTCCGGAAACAACGCTTTTACGTTACTGTTAGCACTGATATACCGACATTTATTGTCGATTACAATATAACCGTATTCCTGCATTTTTTCCACAGAGCTCAAAATATTAGCAGACATGTCATACATATTGATGCGGTCGAAATAGCGCATTAACAGAATCATTCCGATTAAGAAACCTACCGGAAGGTAGCTGATTTTCGACCCTACAATCCGTTCAAAAATGTAAGTCAAAAATACGGTAGCGCAAAGGCAGCTCATCGTTACCACCGTCCGTGTCGGTATTTCTTTTCGCTTTTTAATTGCATACCCTACAAAAGCAAACAGCATCACGCTGTACAATATCATCATTGCCGGATACAGCGCATGAAGCGGTCCGTACTCTTTCACAATATAGTGAAATCCGTTTCCCTCCGCCAATTCCGCAGATACATAATACAGTTTACTGTGACCGATTGTCATTACAAGGCAAAGAACCACCGTGGCATAGGCCAACAAAAACCACTTAAAATACCGGTTCACCTTGATATTGCATAATCTGGTAACAATCAGAAAAATCACAAACGGAAGATAGCTGCCGCCTACATACATAATCTTATTTGCCCAGACGGCGGACTCCAACGTTTGTGAAACCGCCATTATATATTGTCCGCCGATATTCACCGTCAACAGTACTCCGAATAATACAAATGCATTATCTACCTTTCTGTTTTTAATCAGAATACATCCCGTCATGACAGTAGAACAAATAAGTACCGCAAGATAGAACCACGTCACCATATATATCCTCCTTTGTATGCATCAAAAGCGGTCCCTTTTCCTACCGGTTCCGGGATCCGCTTTTTAAATCAAGCTACATCAACTGTTGTCCGTTAATTACCAGACGGAAGGCATGATCAAGCCGCTCCGCCGCTTTCTTACAAAGAATCATACGATTTAAGAAAATCTCGAAATAATTTGCCACCGAGCACTCCTTCGTATCGATGGTCAGTTTCAGTTCGATACACTCCCCCTTACGTACAATGACCTCCGACTCCTTTACGGAATAATTTACACGGTCGTGAATGTCAAAGGTAGCAAAGTCCTGATTGCGCACACGGGTATAACGTACATCGGTTTTATCCGCCAGAATAAGCGCCGCTGCCACCGGATTTACCGGGTATGCGGTGGATTCGTCATGATTGCCGATAGCGGTAATAATCGTAGCGATATCCTCATCGTCAGCTCCCATCTTATCCAAAATACGAAAGGCCATCACGGCACCGCTCTGGGCATGGTCAATACGATTCACCACATTACCGATATCATGCAAATATCCCGCAATCTTCGCCAATTCGATTTCCTGCTCACTGTAACCGAGGATCTTTAAAATATCGCTGGCTACCACCGCCACCTTGGTTACATGGGCAAAGCTGTGCTCCGTATAGCCCAGTGCCTTTAGAGACTCGTCCGCCTTCTTGATATAAGTATCCACACTCGGATTTGCTTTTACTGCTTCATAGGTAATTTTCATGTTATTCATCACCGCACGGCCCCAGGTAAGACTCCTTAAACGGCGTTGCAAGCGGGTATACAACAAGCTTCTGTACTACCACACCGGCATCCACCAAGCCTAAGGTCAGGCGGTTTTCCCCTTTCTTTAATGTTACGGTTACTTCACATCTTCTGATATTATCCAATACGTTCTCGTTCCATTCCCTGTTGTGGCAATTTCCCGCTTGGAAATTCTCCGGAAGGGTCGAGAACACCTCGGTCCCGCCATCATTCGCGGTCAGGGCCAGACGCTGTGCATCTCCCGGATAGAGCGGATTGGTCGGCGCCACATATACCGCCACACCGTACGGTCCGTCCTGTGCCGTTTCAAACAGATAGGTAAGCTCCGGCACTTCATGCTTTGCGGCCTGTTCCTCCGTAAAACTTACCGTCGTCGGATACGCTTTTACGGAGTCCTTCGTGCGGCCGTAGTTTGTCAGTACCTTGTACTCTACAGAACCTGCTTTTCTGCTCTCCGCAAATTCTCCTGCTTCGAACACTGCATACTCCCCGATACCCTGTACCTGCTTTCTATATTCCTTTGCCGAGCCTTCTTTCCGAAGCTTCACAAGGGTCGGCGCCACACGTTCCACCTTAAGTTCAAACTTCCTGCCGTTTGTGGAAAGCGTTACCGTACCGGCTGCTCCCGCTTCCCCACCGGTCACGTTTACCGTTAACCAGGCATTCATTTCATAGGAACCCTTTGTCGTGTCCACAGAACACTCGCCTTCTGCCGATGCAGTAAACTCTACCCGTTCCACACCGCCGTTTAACAGCTCTACGCGAACCGCTCCTCCGGCTCTCGACGTCGTAATCGTAATACTGCCGCCTAGGTGGATTCTTCCTTCACCAAACACACGCACCGCCGGTCTTGCACCCTTTACTCCGTACACAGTCTGTGCCACCGGATACTGCCATCCTTCGTCGTTCCAAGCCCGGAACCCGATATGTGCGGAAGACATCATATGATTCCACTTACCGTCCGCCGCCTTATGGTACTCCTCCGTTAGCTCCGTATCCCTGACAATTGCGCTCTCAATTTCCTTTGCGTAACGATTCGCCACCGTCATGCCGTATCTTGCATAATACTGATTCAACCCGGCCGCAGTCTGCATCTGAATCACATTTGCAGACGCCACCGCAGGGAAATACACCAATTCACAGAACGCTGCCTTGTACTCCTTCTTACAGGACACATACAACTTCGTTGCGGTCTCCGTCAGCCGCTGTACACGGGCACGAATCTTTTCTGTCTCACCGAAATGGACCGGATGATAAACCCGTGCCTCCATTACCTCCGGCCGACGCATGCCGTTTAATCTGGTATACTCCTTCAAAATATAAGAAATCTGATTTAATTCCTCCTCGTTAAAACCGCCACCGAACTGCGCCTTCACAAATGCATCCGTAAAAGCTTCGGTCCGATTCGGAGCATTCGTTCCGTTCTTCTCAAAATCATAGGCCAGATTCATAAAGTAGGAAAGCGGGAACTCCTGCGGCTTCAAATCACCCACATTTACAATCCAGATATCACGAATGCCGTAATCGTAGGCCATGGACATCTGCTCCCAAACCTTTGCAATCGGCGTGGAGTTTACCCACTCATAGGACACCGGACCGCCGTGGTAATCGAAATGATAATACATACCATAGCCGCCCTTACGATCGCGAAGCTCCTTCGTCGGCAGGGTACGCATATTGCCGAAATTGTCCTCACAAAGCATCAGGGTCACACCGTCCAGACCGTCCCAATCCTTTAAGCCGGCCGTCGTCTCATCTCCGTAATAATATGCCTCCACCTCTTTGTAAAGCGCCAGCATCTGCGGTACCTGTGTCGTATCCTCATTCACATGCTTTGCGATTAACTTTCTCTGCTCCGTAATGATATCCTTAAGCAGGCTGATATTCTGCTCCAAAGTAGCATCCGGTCCCAGCATGGAAGTATCGCGCTCGCCCCGCATACCGATGGTAATAATATTTTCAAACTTACCGCTGCGGGCAAGGCCTTCTTCCCAGTACGTTAACAAACCGTCCCGGTTGGTATAATAATTCCATTCGTTCCCGAACCGTGTCTCCGGTCCTCTTACCTTGTCCCACTCTTCGCTGGCACGCAGACAAGGCTCGTGGTGGGAGGTCCCCATGACTACACCGTATGTATCCGCCAGCTCTGCATTCGCCAGCCCCGGCCCGTCAAGCGGGAAAGAAGCAGACCACATCGCCGGCCATAAATAATTACCCTTCATACGAAGCAGGAGTTCAAATACATGATCATACATCTTTGCATTGAAATCTCCGAAC
>JAZUBD010000027.1:0-2510 GCA_045638305.1 Lachnospiraceae bacterium | reverse complement strand
AGACCGCTTGGCCTCCGACTTGTATACAAAGAACGGCACGGCGATTATGTCCGTAAACCTTTTGCTTGAGAATGAAGAGGTTCCGGTTGTCTGGAGAGGTCCGGTAATCGCAGGTACCGTAAAGCAGTTCTGGTCCCAGGTTGTATGGGGCGATGTGGACTACATGTTTGTGGATATGCCTCCGGGAACCGGTGATGTTCCGCTTACGGTATTCCAGTCCCTTCCGGTGGATGGTATCGTAATCGTAACCAGCCCGCAGGATCTGGTATCCATGGTAGTGGCAAAGGCTGTAAACATGGCACGTACGATGGATGTTCCGGTACTTGGTCTTGTAGAGAACTACAGCTATGTCGAGTGCGGATGCTGCGGCGAGAAGATGTATGTCTTCGGCGAGAGTCATATTGAAGATACCGCACGTAAGTTTAATGTTCCGGTACTCGGCAGACTTCCGCTGAATCCGAATATTGCAAAGGCTGTGGATGCCGGCGATATCGAGAGCCTGCAGGGAGAGTGGCTTGAGGATGTGACCTTAGTATTAAAGGAGCTTCTGCCGCCGGAAAAGACTTTGGCGGAGCAGGGCAACTATACCCTTGCGGTAACCACTGATGAGAATAACAACATTTTCCAGCATTTCGGACATTGTGAGAAGTTTACGTTATATACGTTCAGTGACGGTATTTTAATGGCAAAGACCGTGCTTGAGACCGACGGTAACGGTCATGATGCGATGGCAGGTGTTCTTGCGGAGCGCGGAGTAAAGGTACTTCTTTGCGGAGGTATCGGTATGGGCGCAATGCAGGCTTTGATGCAGGCAGATATTTTAGTCGTACCGGGGCTTACCGGTGATATCGAAGTGGCTGTGGCGGGTTATCTGGATGGTGTGCTCGGCACCAGTACCGAGGCGAATTGCAGTTCCCATGAGTCCGGAAACTGCGATTGCAGTACCGGCGGATGCGGCGGTTGTTGCCATTAATCCTTTGGAGGGACTATGAGTAAAACGTATTGTGGAGCCTGTCGCGGGGAAAGAGGCTGCAGAGGTTGTCAGGCAGTCGGAGGTTTGGTACCGTATACCGGATTGACGGAGTTTCATTGTAATGATTCGGCACAGGGGCGGCCTGCGGAAGGCGGCCATGTGGCGGGGAACAATGCAATTGCTTCGGAAAATAAGGAGCTTTTACTGGCGGCTGATTTAGGAACCACAACGTTAGCCTTTGTTTGTGCGGACAAAAGCGGGATGGTACTTGCATCCTATGGATGTGAGAATCCTCAGCGTAAGGTAGCTGCCGATGTGGTCGGTAGAATCGATGCGGCATTGCACGGGCAAGGGGAGAGATTAACAAACGAAATAAAGGAAGCCTTGGTAAAAGGCTTCCTTTTTGTACTTAACCGGGGCCTTGAGACGGTGTGTGGGACAGGCGACGGTGCGGAGTTGATGTCGGTACGGATGGCCATTGCCGGGAATACCACCATGCAGCATTTGCTGTTGGGATATCCTTTGGAACCAATGGCAAAAGCACCCTTTGAACCGTACAAGAAGGAAGCGCTTCGGTGCGACTTTTTTGGATTGTTTGGGGGAACGACGCAAGCGGCGAAGGTGCCGCAGATGCTAAATCATGCGGAGGTGACGGTGTTCCCGTGTCTGTCTGCCTTTGTGGGCGGAGATATCGTGGCAGGTGCGGAAGCGGTATTTACGGGGCGAACGGACTGGAATGAGTTACTGATTGATTTGGGGACCAACGGAGAGATGTTGCTTTCCGCAAAGGGGCACCGGTATGGGACTGCAGCGGCTATGGGAAGTGCCTTTGAAGGGGGACGGTATGCCTATGCGTCAGAGCTCTTTCATAAAATTGCGGATGCTCTGAAACAAGGGATAATGGATGAAACGGGCTTGCTTTGTGAACCGTACTTTACCGAGGGGTACAAAGGTTTATTGCAGGAGGATGTGAGGGAGTTTCAGTTGGCAAAAGGAGCGCTACGGGCGGGAATCGAGTTGGTTTGTAAGTACGGAGGCGTGGCGCTTTCCACGATAGACCGTGTATATTTAGCGGGAGGCTTAGGCAGGTATTGCGATAGAGAGGACTTGTTTGAGACGGGATTATTACCGGAAGCATTCAACGGAAAAGTAACGGTGGTGGGAAACAGTTGCATCGGTGGTTTGCTTTCGGTGTTGAAAAATAGTAAGACTGTGATATACTGTGAAGGAGAGATTCTGAATTTGGCGGAGCAACCGGAGTTCGAAACGTTATACTACCGGTTTATGAATTTTGAGAAGTAGTTTGCTCGAGATAGGAACACCCGGAAAGGATGAGGACATTGAGAAGGAAGATGCATAGGAACTGCCGGAATCAAAAATCAATGATAAGAAGCGTGCTTGTGTTACTTTGTGTTTTGGCATGCTTTTTTACGGCGTGTAAAAAGGAACCGAAACAAGAAGGTTCGCAGCCAACGCCTACACCGGAGGTGGTGTTTGAAGGCTTTGCCGATGCCGATCCGGCACTGGTAAAGGAGCG
>JAZUBD010000026.1:0-2448 GCA_045638305.1 Lachnospiraceae bacterium | reverse complement strand
TGCGAAAAGTTCCATTGATAAGATTCTTCACCCGCAAGCAGTACAAGGCTCTACACTTTCCATCGTAATTCTGCTTGTAGCTGTTCTTGTAAAGTTATATATCATGTTTTATAACTTCTCCATCGGCAAAAAGATTAACTCCGTTGCAATGCGGGCAACCGCAAAAGATTCCTTAAGCGATACGCTCTCTACCATCGTTGTACTTGCATCTACCTTAATCGGAACCTATTCCGGCATTGTCATCGACGGTTGGTGCGGTATCCTCGTATCGGTATTCATCGTCATCTCCGGAATCACTGCACTGAAAGAAACCATCGGTCCGTTACTCGGACAGCCGCCGGAACCGGAGTTCATTGAAGAAATCGGAAACATTGTAAATGCACATCCGGAAGTGCTCGGTATCCATGACCTCATCGTTCACAACTACGGACCGGGCCGCCGTATGATATCCCTGCACGCAGAGGTGTCCGCTGACAGTGACCTGCCCCTGATTCACGATACGATTGACAATATCGAGCGTGAGCTCATCGAGAAGACCGGAGCCCATGCTGTCATCCACTTGGACCCTATCGTTACTAACGATGAACGTCTGAATGAATTAAAAGCCAACATCCGTAATTATGCAAAGTCTCTCGGTGACACCTTAAGCATACACGATTTCCGCATGGTAGACGGTCCTACCCATACAAACATCATTTTCGATGTCCTTGTTCCTTTTGGTTTCTCCATGACAGACGAAGAACTGCGCCGCAGTTTTTCCAAGTATGTCCACGGTATTGACGAACGCTATTTTGCTGTAATCGAGATTGATAAAGACTATAACAATCTGGTTTAAGTTACGGTTTACATATGCTTATAAAATGAGAGCTCAGTTTTGCCGCTGGCTCTCTTTTATATTCACCTATAATTTCTCAAAATAATGAATCACCTTATCATTCTATGTTTGCAACCCGAATCCTCTCGAAACAAAAAGGACCGCCGCAAGCCTGCGACGGTCCTTCTAACTTATTCAGTAATACGACGTAGATTAGTCCTCATCGGTCTCAACCGGCTTATCAGCCTCTTCGATAACCTTCGCCTGTACGTCGGCCGGAGCCGGCTCGTAACGAGCGAATTCATAGGAGTAATCACCGATACCACCGGTCATGGAACGAAGGGTGGTGGAGTATCCGTAAAGCTCGGACAACGGGATATCAGCCATGATTTCCTGCTTACCACCGTGAATCGGATTCATACCGAGCACACGGCCGCGACGCTTACTGAGGTCACCCATAACATCACCGGTGAACTTATCCGGAACAACAACCTTCATGGATGCGATCGGCTCGAGGATAATCGGGGATGCTTCCATGATACCGGCCTTGAATGCCTTAATGGATGCAAGCTTGAACGCCATTTCGTTCGAGTCTACCGGGTGGTAGGAACCATCCATAAGAGTAGCCTTGATACCAACTACCGGATAGCCTGCAAGCGGTCCGCGGAGAACGCTTTCTGCGATACCCTTTTCAATTGCCGGGAAGAAGTTCTTCGGTACGGAACCACCGAAAATCTTCTCTTCGAATACGTACGGAGTCTCAAGATCGCCGGACGGTTCGAAATCCATCTTAACATCACCGAACTGGCCTGCGCCACCGGACTGTTTCTTATGACGTCCCTGAATCATAGCAGCTTTCTTGCGGATGGTCTCGCGATACGGAACCTTCGGCTTGCTGATTTCGATATCAACTTTGTATCTGGAAAGGAGCTTACTTACAACAACTTCCAAGTGCTGGTCGCCCATACCGTAGATCAAACTCTGACGGTTCTCAGCGTCGTTTACGGTCTTAAGGGTAAGGTCTTCTTCCATCAACTTCTGGAGTGCCTGGGATACCTTATCATCATCACCTTTGTTCTTGGTCTTATATCTCTGATAGTTGTACGGAGTCGGCATCTTCGGACGCTCATAGTTTACCGGATTTGCCTTGGTAGAAAGGGTATCGCCGGTAGCGGTGTTGGACAGCTTACCGATTGCACCGATATCACCTGCATACAGTTCTTTTACTTCGATCTGCTCTTTACCACGAAGGATATACAATCTGGAAATCTTTTCTTCAGTATCCTTATCAGCATTGAAAACAACGGAGTCAGACTTCAGAATACCGGAGCAAACCTTAACAAGAGAGAACTTACCGATAAACGGATCAGCGATGGTCTTGAATACCTTAGCGGAGAACGGCTTATTTGCATCATAATCAGCAAAGAAGGTATCGCCGGTCTTTGCATTCGTTCCGGTGAGAACATCTTTGTTCGGTGCCGGGAAATAAGTCTTAATCTCCTGAAGGAGCATTCTAACACCCTGTGCGTTGGTACCGGAACCCATAAGTACCGGAACTACATCACAACCGGAAACGCTGCTGCGGAGTGCATTGGAAATCTCTTCGATTGTGAACTCTTCACCTTCGAAATACT
>JAZUBD010000025.1:0-2274 GCA_045638305.1 Lachnospiraceae bacterium | reverse complement strand
GCTTTCATAGTCTTCGTAAGGAAGTCCCGCAATCAAATCCAGATGTTGGTGTACGTTATTTCCGGCATTAATCCGCGCCACGACTTGCTCCAACCTGTCCACATCCATGCTCCGATAAATGGCAACAAGCGTCTGCGGATTCACGGACTGCACGCCGATTTCCAGCTGCACCAACCCCGGACGCATCCGGGAAAGAAGCTCCAGCTCCTCCTCGTTCAACAAATCCGCGGAAATCTCAAAGTGAAAATTCGTCACACCGTTATCGTTTTCTAAAATATAGTTCCAAATCTCTGTGGCATGGACGTGATTGCAGTTAAAGGTCCGGTCCACAAATTTCACCTGCTTTACTCCATGGTCCAGGAAAAACTGCAGTTCCTTTTTCACCGTATCCAAATCCCGCAAACGCACCCTTTTATCGATGGAACTGAGACAATAGCTGCACCGGAACGGACAGCCCCTGCTTGACTCGTAATAAATAATCCGGTTCTCAAAGGCGGTCAAATCCTCATACAAAAAAGGAAGCATACTCATATCCGTCAGTTTCCGGGGCATTGTGTAACCCGACCGCAGGCACAGACCTTTTATTTCACTAAGACTTCCCTCGTCTCCTAAGCTTGTCCAACGTTCTTGCTCACAGCCCTTCCGGTCACCCTCTGTCTGTAGCCGGGTTCTCTCCCTCTCCACATAATAGAAAAGCAATTCCCGGAACGTTTCCTCTCCTTCACCTACCATAATGCCGGTGACCTCCGGGTGCACCGCGAGAATCTGTTCCGCATCATAGGACACCTCCGGGCCTCCCAGCCAAATCGGCACCGACGGCATTAGCTTGTGAAGCTCCGTCACCAACTCCCTCACCATGCCGATATTCCAGATATAACAGGAAATCCCGATGACATCCGGTCGTCTCTTATAAATATCCGCCAGCACATCCGTAAAAGCATGATTGATGGTATACTCCGCAATTTCCGCATGCTCCCCAAGCTCCGGTCCCGCATACGCCCGCAGGCTGTATAGCGCCGGATTGGAATGGATGTATTTTGAATTTAAAGCAACCAGTAAAAACTTCATTCCGGAACTCCTTTCTAATACTGAAAACAGGGCCGCGCATTCAATCCATGCGACAGCCCCGCCTTGTGTCTACTTTGCCAGCTCTTTAATCATCTCTGTGATGGTCTCGATTGCGCTGTTTAACTTACTCTCGTTCATGGCCGCCACATACTTGTCGCGGTTTGCATACACCTCGTTCACTGCCGCCAGCAAGGTCTCGTTGGTCACATCCTCTTCCTTTAACACATAAGAAAATCCCTGACGTTCAAAGGATTCCGCATTTAAAATCTGGTCTCCCCGACTGGCTGCCGCAGAAAGCGGAATAAGGATGTTCGGCTTTTTCAGCGCCAGAAGCTCGCAAATAGCGTTTGCTCCCGCACGGGACACAATAATGTCCGCAGCCGCAAACAAATCCTTTAATTCCTTGTCAATGTATTCAAACTGTACGTAACCTTCACGGCCGTGAAAGGCTTCGTCGGTCTTTCCCTTTCCGCACAAATGAATAATCTGGAACTGCTGTAAAAGCGTCGGCAGTAAATCACGAATGGCATTGTTTACCGAAGCCGCCCCCGTACTTCCGCCGATAACAAGAAGCACCGGCTTATTTGCCGTGAAGCCACAGAAGTCAAGTCCTTTTATTTTATTTCCGGAAAATAATTCCTTGCGAATCGGAGAGCCTGTTAACACCGCCTTCTCCTTCGGAAGATAATTTAAGGTCTCCGGGAAGTTGGAGCATACCTTCGTAGCAGACGGAATCGCCAGCTTATTTGCCAGACCCGGCGTAATGTCGGACTCGTGGATAATGCACGGAATCTTACATTTTTTCGCTGCCATTACCACCGGCACGGATACAAAGCCGCCCTTGGAAAACACGATATTCGGATTCAGCTTCTTTAACAGCTTCTTCGCCTGAAAATATCCCTTTACCACATGGAAAGGGTCCGTAAAATTCTTCCAGGAAAAGTAACGGCGGAACTTACCGGAATCAATCCCATAATAGGTCACTCCCTGTCCGGTAATCAGTTCCTTTTCGATGCCCTCATAGGAGCCGATGTAGGAAATCTCATAGCCTGCTTCCTTTACCGCCGGAAACAGCGCAATATTCGGAGTTACGTGTCCGGCGGTACCGCCACCGGTAAATACAATATGTTTCATAAGGCGCTATGCCCTCCATTCCTTTAATGCCTTGGCAAGCTGATCCAAGTCGGAGGCCAAGCGGGCTTAGGA
>JAZUBD010000024.1:0-3510 GCA_045638305.1 Lachnospiraceae bacterium | reverse complement strand
CTTGTGCTTGCGTAAAAAGTATCCGCCCCAGACGCCGAGAAAACTTGCCAACGTACCGAAGATGATATCCGGTAACGGAGCACCGGTCAAAAGGTTTGCCAGAAGACATCCCACGGTTACACCGGGAACGGCAGCGGGAGTAAAATAGGTTAAAACGGCAAGTGCTTCCGAAATACGAACCTGGATGACACCGGAGGCCAGGCCTAATGCGGCGGATAACCCGGTAAAAACGACATAAAGAGCGGCGATGATAGCCGCAGTGGTAAGATAGCGCACAGATACAGTGCCTTTTTTGTTTGTGTTTTTCATGATTTTGGCTCCTTAGTTTTGTTTATTGTCAGGAGGATTTCGAACTGACAATAGAGAGTATACAGGAAAATGTGATAAAAGGCAAGGGACAGGAGAAAATAAGTGACAGGAAAATGGAAGGATACCGGAGCGGGATGCTAAGGGAACGAGGGGGAAAAGCCGATATTTAGTATAGAACGCTTCTGTATTCGATAGGAACAGATTGTAAGGAAAAGAGGGAGCGGTATGGGAGAAGAGCCTGTTTTAAAAGGGCGAAACAATAGAAAAGGAAGGAAAAAGCGGCGCGGACGTAAGGTAATCGGCGTCTTGTTTTTGTTGTTTCTTTTGGCAGCTCTGTCGGTGGGGCTTTGGTTTTACGCAAAATACGGTAGGACAATTTTGTCTTATTATCATAAAGCAAAAACTATTATGCGGGAGGCGTCCGATGAGGATTTCAAGCAGTCGCGTACCAGTATTATTTATGCAACCGACGGTACGGTGATAAAGACGCTGCAATCAGGGAAGGATGTGTATTATCTTCCTTACGGGGATATTCCGGAGCCTGTGGTGACGGCTATGATTGTCACCGAGGATAAGAAGTTTTTCTCCCATGAGGGCGTGGATTATATGGCGAATCTGCGTGCGGCCTACAGCCTGGTAAAGCATAAGGGTACCATTTATCAGGGCGGAAGTACCATTACCCAGCAGTTAGCCCGGAATATTTATCTGACCAACGAGCAGACCTACGAGCGAAAAATTACGGAGATATTTCTGGCGGCAGAGCTGGAAAAACAGTATAACAAGAAGGAAATTTTGGAGTTTTATTTAAACAATATTTATTTTGCCAATGGGTATTACGGGATTCAGGCGGCAGCTCACGGTTACTTTTCCAAGGGCGTGGCGGAGCTGTCTTTGTCGGAGCTGATGTTTTTGTGCGCCATTCCCAACAATCCGTCCCTGTATGACCCGTATCAGCATTTTGAGGATACGTTGGCAAGACGTGATTCCGTCATGGAGCAGATGGTTGCCGACGGAAAATTAAGTCGGACGGACTACGATGCGGCACGGCAGGAGAAGATTGTACTTTGTCCCCCGGAGGAATCTCATAATGATTACGTGGAGACCTTTGCGATTTTCTGCGCGGTACGGGCACTGATGGAGGAAAACGGTTTTCCGTTTTGTTATTCTTTTGCGGACGATGCGGCAAAGGATAGGTATTTGGAATATTACGAGGAGAGTTATGCTTACTGGCAGAAGCAGTTGTACGTGGGGGGATATCGCGTCTATACCTCCATTGATTTGGAGAAGCAGGACCTTTTGTTAGAAACGGTACAGAATCAATTGGCGGAGTTTGACGAAAAGACAGAGGCTGGGATTTATACGCTCCAGGGGGCGGCAACCTGTGTGGAAAACGAGACCGGACGAGTGGTGGCCATTGTAGGCGGCAGAGGTGAAAATGAATATGGGTATTCCTTAAACCGTGCGTACCAGAGCTTCCGGCAGCCGGGTAGCTCCATTAAGCCGTTGGTGGTATATACGCCTTGGCTGGAGAGAGGGTATTTCCCGGACACCATTGTGGTGGATGAAAAGTTTGCCGGAGGCCCGCGAAATGCAAACGGCGTATACTCCGGTAAGATTACCCTGCGCCGTGCAGTGGAGGTATCGAAGAACACTGTGGCATGGAAAATGTTTGAGGAGTTGACCCCGGAGGTGGGTTTGTCCTATGTGACCGACATGCAGTTCCGCAATATCGTACCGTCGGATTATGTGCCGGCGGCATCCTTGGGGGGCTTAACCTATGGTGTGTGTACCCTGGAGATGGCGGGAGCCTATTGTACCCTGGCCAATGACGGTCTATACCGGAATCCGACCTGTATTGTAAAGATTACAACGACGGACGGGGATGTAATTGTGGGATCGGAGCGGGAGATGACCCGGATTTACGAGGAAAATGCGGTTCGCATGATGACGGACATCTTGCAGGGTGTGATGACCAACGGAACCGGTGTGAAATTGCAGTTAAAGAACTCGGTGTCCGCAGGAAAAACCGGTACGACAAACGATATTAAGGACGGTTGGTTTGTGGGTTATACGCCGTATTATACCACTGCTGTGTGGGTGGGCTATGATATGCCGAAAGCCTTAGATAACTTGGCAGGAAACACTTATCCGGGCTATATCTGGCAAAGCTTTATGGATAAACTTCACGAAGGACTTCCGGAGAGAGACTTTATCCTGTACGAGGATGATCGCCCGGTGGAAATTGTAGATGATGCGTTAAAAGAAAAAGAAGAGATTGATGTGTGGAATCCGGAGGGTGAGCCGATGCTTTCACCTACTCCTACGCCGGAGGGTGAGGAAATGATTGCGCCAGCACCGACAGAAGAACCGGAAGGAGATGATTCGGATGATGTCGGGCAGGGAGTCTCCGGGGAGACCGGTACCGGAGAGAATGAAACCGGAGGGGCCGGAACACCTGACGCTCCGTCCGGAACACCGACCCCAGCCCCGGAACCGACACCGCCGACCGGCTGGATTGAATACGATGATGATTGGTGGGATGCCCAGATGGGAGAAAGTATCGGTGGGTATGATGATTTTTATGAGTAGAGGATGGTTGGGGGACACATAGAGGATATTACTAATGTCGGCAATCAACACTATCATAGCGGAATGGGGTTGTATGTGTTTGCTTCACACATAGTCTTGCTTGTGGCGAATGTTGTGCTTGCTATCATCGGTGCGATTGGCTTGTTTATTGCTAAAAAGCACAAGGAGTGCCTGGCTCATAAGAAGAATGTGACAATCTTCCGTTACTTGGCACTTTCTCCGTTGGGTAGTCAGATTTTGTATGTGTTGATTACGATAATTGTACTCAACATCGGTTAATTTGAGACGAAGCTTATTCCATCCTTCCTGTCTGCTTCATCAAGAACCGGTACAACCGGATGAGTGGGATGTCGGTGTCTTTCTCTTCCAATTTGTCGTTTACAATTGCGTTGGTATCCACGTGATCGCTCAGCTCCAGCTCATCGTCCCTTGTATAAACCATAACACGGATGCGCTGCTCGGAGTGATACCTGCCGTTTACATAATACGGTTCGCAGGAGATGCGGTCGATGTCGGCCAGCATAATTTTCTTAGAAGAAAACAACTGCTTGTAAACCAGTTTTTCCGAATCGGCGGTAACGACGGTAGGACGCTTGTTAAGTATATACTGAT
>JAZUBD010000023.1:0-2795 GCA_045638305.1 Lachnospiraceae bacterium | reverse complement strand
CACGCAAAAGCGTAAACGCTGCCTGCTCCGCCGGCACCGGAATGTGGTCATCCTGAATGAAATCACCCAGATGGCTGTCTTCCTCTTCACCGATCGGAGTCTCCAAAGACACCGGCTCCTGGGCAATCTTCTGAATCTCACGCACACGATCGAGAGACATGTGCATTTCCTTTGCAATCTCCTCCGGAAGCGGTTCTCTTCCGTACTCCTGCAGGAGCTGACGCTGTACACGGATTAATTTATTAATGGTTTCCACCATATGCACCGGAATACGGATGGTACGGGCCTGGTCCGCAATCGCTCTCGTAATCGCCTGACGAATCCACCAGGTAGCATAGGTAGAAAACTTATATCCTTTGCGGTAATCAAACTTTTCCACCGCCTTAATAAGTCCTAAGTTACCTTCCTGAATCAAATCCAAAAACTGCATACCGCGGCCCACGTAACGCTTTGCAATGCTGACTACAAGACGCAGGTTTGCCTCGGACAAACGTTTCTTTGCAGCCTCGTCTCCGGCTTCCATCTTAATGGCCAGTTCCATTTCTTCTTCCGCAGAGAGAAGCGGCACTTTGCCGATTTCTTTTAAATACATGCGTACCGGGTCCTCAAGACTGACACCCTCCGGCACCGTAAGATCCAGATTCTCCAGTTCTTCGGTCTCGGCATCATCCTCCAACAAAAGCGCATCATCCGGCTCGTCATCCCCGTCCAGATTGATATCGCTGATACGGAGTACATCCACATTGTTCGCCTCCAAAAACTCGTACACGCGCTCGGTAGCCGCTTCGTCCATTTCCACGTCTGCCATAAAATCAGCGATTTCCTGAAACTCCAATACATTCTTCTTCTTTGCCGCATACGCCAGCAAATCCTTCATCTTTGCCTGAAAACGTTCCATATTTCCTTCCATATGCTTCCTCCATATTGCACATTCTTTCCGACATTGCGGAAAAATATACCTTCTGCCTACAGTCCTGCCTTTTGTAACGTTGTATTTAAAGATGCCTGTTCCGCAATGGCCTTCTGCATTGCCTCCAGGTCCCCTGTTTCCGCCGCTTGTCCCATCCGCATTTCGATACTGCTTTGCTTCACCTTACGAACCGTTTCCGCAAAGGCCTTTGCCTTCTGGGCTTCGTCCAAATCACCCAAAAGTGTGGTCTGGAACAACTCCGCAGCCTTAGCCTGCTCCTCCTTCGTCTCGTAACGGTTAAGGATACGCGCCGGTGTAACCGTTCCCTCCTTTTCGTATTGTTCAAACACTTCCTTTGCCGCTCCGCAGTAGAACTCGTCCGTAAAATCCTCTGCCGTCAGTATCCCCTTCACTTTACCGAGCAGGGCCGGCTCCGTAGTCAACCACGTCAGCAACAGCTTCTGGGAAGTGTTAAGTCCGCTCTCCTGTTTTTGCTTTTTCCGTTCCGTATAGGATGATTCCTTCTTCTCCTCCGTCGGCATTTCCGCACTTCCGTACTGATTTACCAGACGATTTAACATATCAAAGCTGATTTGATATTCCTTGGCAATGGCCTCCGTATAGGTTCTGCGCTCCAGCTCCTCCGTAAATTGCAGGAGCTTTTTCGCCGTTTCCCGGAAAAACTTCGTCTTCTGCTCCGGGTCCGAAAAATCAAACTCGCTCTTTAATACATCAATTTCAAAATAAAAGCTGTTTCTGGCACTCTGAATGCGCTTTTCGTATTCCTCCGCACCTAACGCCTTAATAAACTCATCCGGGTCCTTGTACGGCTTCATATTGATAACCTTGGCGGAAATCCCTGCCGCACGTAATATCGGAATCGCACGAAGCGCCGCCTTTTGTCCCGCCCCGTCACTGTCGTAGGTAATGTATACCTCCTTTACGTACCGAGCGATGAGATTCGCCTGCAGACCTGTAAACGCCGTACCGAGAGACGCCACCGCATTGGTAAACCCGGCCTGATGCAACGAAATGACATCCATATATCCTTCGCAAAGAAGAAAATAACTCTTCCTCGACTGTCTCGCATAATTTAACGCGTACAGATTCCGGCTCTTATCAAAAATCGGTGTCTCCGGAGAGTTCAGATACTTCGGCTCCCCATCTCCCATAACACGACCGCCGAAACCGATGACCTTGCTGTTACCGTCCATAATCGGAAACATGGCACGGTTCCAGAACTTATCGTACACACCTCTCTTTTCATCAAAGGTAAACAGACCGCTTTCCTTTAAAATATCGTCATCAAACCCCTGAGATTTCAGATACGCATACAACTCTCTGCCGCCCTTATCCGAATACCCGAGACCGAACTTGGTAATGGTCTCATCGGACAATCCGCGTTTCTTAAAATAACCGTAGGCCGTCTGTCCCGGATCCTTTTTCATCCGGACATAGTAAAACTTCGCCGCCTCTTTATTAATATCAAACAGACGCATGCGCCTGTCAGCCTTTCGCTTTGCCTCCGGGGTAAACTCCTGCTCCGGCAGCTTAATCCCCGCCCGGTCCGCCAAATGCTGGATAGCCTCCGGGAACGAAAAATTCTCATACTCCATCAAAAAGGTAAACACATTGCCGCCTACACCGCAACCGAAGCAATGATACATCTGTCTGCTTCCGCTGACGGAAAAGCTGGGGGTCTTCTCTCCGTGAAACGGACAAAGCCCCATGTAGTTGGAACCCTTCTTCTGAAGCTTTATATACGTGCCGATGACATCCACAATGTCACTGCCGGACCGTACCTCTTCCACCACTTCATCCGAGTAGTACATAACTCACCTCTTTATTCTAATAATCAAGACTCGCTTGCGAATCTTGGCACGGG
>JAZUBD010000022.1:0-4694 GCA_045638305.1 Lachnospiraceae bacterium | reverse complement strand
GGTATCGGAGCATTTATTCATAACTGGATACCGGAAGATATTATTGTAAAGGCGTTGGGCACAGGTAACCCATTCGGTGTAATTATTGCTACTGTCTGCGGGATTCCGATGTATGCGGATATATTTGGATGTATTCCGATTGCAGAAGCATTACTTGCAAAAGGTGCAAGATTAGGAGTTGTACTTTCGTTCATGATGGGAGTGACGACACTTTCCCTACCGTCTATCATTATGTTAAAGAAAGCTGTAAAACCGAAGCTGCTCGGGATATTTGTAGCAATCTGTACGATTGGAATTATCATTGTTGGATATTTCTTTAATGTGATTCAGTATTGGCTTGTATAGTTTACGGAGGTAAGTGTTGGTGAAGAATAAAAAAATAGTAAAGGTACTGATTCCGGTTGTGATTGTAATAGTCATTATTGGAATGTGGTTTGTAAAAAATAGGACAGAAAAAGAAGAAAATGAAAATAATCAAAGTCAGATTGAACACATCAATGATATTCCGGAAGAATTGCAAGCAGCAGATTTTACATTGAAGGTATCTAAAGAAATTGATTTTAAAGCGTTATCAGAATATGGACTGCCGGTGATTGCGGATTATGGTTCGGATGATTGTATTCCATGTAAGGCAATGGCTCCCGTGTTAGAAGCCATGAATGAAGAATTTGCAGGTAAGGCATTTATAAAGTTTGCGGATGTGTGGGCATACCCTAATTTGTCTAATAATGTGCCGGTACAGATTATCCCTACACAAGTGTTGTTTAATGCGGATGGAATGCCGTTTGTACCGAGTGAAGAGTTACAGCAGGAGATAGAGTTCATCATGTACAGTGATAGAGAAACGGAAGAGCACGTATTTACAGTCCATCAGGGTGGCTTGACAGAAGAACAGTTTCGAAAGATTTTGAAAGAAATGGGGGTAGAATGATGATTGATACATGGCTAAATCAAATTGCACAGTCTCTCCAAAGTAATATGTGGATCGCTCCGTTTCTGGCATTATTAGCGGGGATACTGACCTCGTTTACTCCATGTTCTTTGTCAAATATTCCGTTAATAATCGGTTATGTCGGAGGTGTGGGTGAAAAGAATACTAAGAAAGCATTTGGCTATTCAGTGGTCTTTGCACTTGGAACGGCAGTTACTTTTATTGCTTTGGGCTTGATTGCTACTTCTGCCGGAAAGTTGATGGGAAATTCCTCACAAATCTGGTATCTGCTATTGGGCCTATTGATGGTGCTTATGGCGTTGCAGACTTGGGAGATATTTCAGGTTATTCCATCTGTTAACTTATTATCGAGAAGTAAGACAAAAGGTGCAATAGGGGCTTTTATGGCAGGAATGCTTGGAGGTATTTTTTCATCTCCATGCTCTACACCTGTACTGATTGCTTTGCTTACCATCGTTGCAGGAAAAGGTAATCTGATTTTGGGAATTCTTTTGATGTTCTTATACTCTATTGGACATAGTGTATTAGTAATCATTGCCGGGACATCTGTAAGTTTTGTGAAAAGAATCAATAGCAATGGGAACTACAATAGATTTGCTACTGTTTTAAAGTTTGTTATGGGAACGGCCATTCTGCTAATTGGATTCTATATGTTCTGGTTAGCATTTTAAAAATATTATAATTTAAGGAGGATTTAGAAATGGCTTTATTTAATTTTGGAAAAAAGAATGAGGATGTAAAAATGCCTACTTGTGCTTGCAATGCACCGGCAGAAGAAAATGTAGTAGAAAGTGGTTGCTGTTGTGGTGGTATTTCAGCAAATGCAGAAAAAAGTGATTGTTGTGGTGTTGATACAAGTTCGGGTATCAAAAACATTAAAGTGCTTGGTGCAGGATGTAAGTCTTGTCACGAGATGTATGAAAATACAAAGGCTGCAGTTCGTAATGCAGGATTTAACGTGGATGTGGAGTATATAACAGACATGGAAAAAGTGATGGCATACGGAATCATGAGTATGCCAGGGCTTGTTGTAAATGATAAGGTTGTATCTATGGGTAAAGTATTGAAGGTGGCAGACATAGAGAAACTTTTTTATGATCAGTTGGTATAGGAGATTTATATGAGTATTATTAAGCCAAAGGTTGCATTCGTATGTGTCCACAATTCATGTCGTAGCCAGATCGCAGAGGCATTAGGAAAACATTTAGCTTCTGATGTTTTTGAAAGCTACTCTGCCGGGACTGAAACAAAAGCACAGATTAACCAAGATGCCGTTCGCATTATGAAACAGTTATATGGCATTGATATGGAGCAGACACAGTATTCGAAATTGATTTCTGAAATTCCGGAACCGGACATTGCGATTTCCATGGGATGTAATGTGGGATGCCCTTTTATTGGTAGACCCTTTGATGATAATTGGGGATTAGAAGACCCGACAGGCAAAGCAGACGAAGAATTTATGCTAATCATTAAGGAGATTGAGAACCGGATTTTGCAGTTAAGAGATCTGATGTAATTACCGAAAAACCGGGGCCGCCAAAACGAAAGCCGTAAAATTTTAGTCTTACGGCTATTTGAAGCCAACAAAACTCACCCGCCCTTTTTGAGGGACGGGTGAGTTTTGGTATCTATGTATCTATTCTATTTCCGCATTTCTTTTGCCTGTTCTAACTTATGCTTTCTACGATTCAATACATGCTCCGGAATCGGATAAATCTCGCCGGCGGTCATAAGAGCCTGTCTGGTGAGTAACGGTCCAAAGAGCTCATAAATGAGAACCGCAAACAATGTAATATTGCGAATCAGGTGTCCGTCTTCGCCAAGCTGCATGGCGGTTGCACACATACCGAGGGCAACACCGGCCTGCGGGAAGAGGGTAATACCTAAATACTTGCAAATATTCGGTTCGCATTTCACTGCCTTTGCGGAAAGGAAGGTACCGATATACTTTCCGAAGCAACGGAATAAGATGTAAACCGCACCGATAAATACGATGGCAACATCCGTAAATACGCTAAGTTCCAGCTCCGCACCGCTGATGACGAAGAACAATGCAAATAGCGGAGAGGTCCATTTGTCGGAAGCACCCATCAAATCGTGGGACAGCGGACAAAGGTTGCAGAATACGGTACCGAGCATCATACATACCAAAAGGGAAGAGAAACCAACGTGTACCGGTCCGATATGGAAATCAAGCATTGCAATGGAAGCTGTCAGGAATACAAACGCAATGGTAAGATTCAAACGGTTGGTGTTGGAGTTAAACAGTTTCTCCAGCTGGGTTAACAGCCAGCCCATGACAGCGCCCAGAAGCAAGGAAGCTACAATCTCTACCAACGGATTTACGATAATGGAAACGAGATCCACGGAGCCGCTGATTAAGGTCTTCGAAACGCCGAAGAATACGGCAAAAATAATTAAGCCCACTGCATCGTCCAACGCAACAATCGGAAGGAGTAAGTTGGTTAACGGTCCCTTCGCCTTGTACTGACGAACTACCATAAGGGTAGCAGCCGGTGCGGTAGCGGTAGCGATGGCACCGAGGGTAAGTAACTGCGGAACGGACAGCTTATCCGGCATAAGTAAGTGAATGCCGAGTAATGCCAAATCTACACATAAGGTAGCAGCCAGAGCCTGAAAAACACCGATGGTAAATGCTGCCTTACCGGTTTTCTTTAAATCCTCCAGACGGAATTCGTTACCGATGGAAAATGCGATAAAGCCTAATGCAACCTCGGAAATCAAGGCAAGGTTTGTAACATCTCCCATGGAAGAAAATCCCAGTCCGTCGATGTCTAAGGCACCGAGGCAATACGGTCCGATTAATACACCGGAAATTAAGTAAGCCGTAACAGACGGCAATTTTAACGGCTTGAACAAACGTGTCATAAGTAATCCTGCCAAAAGGGCAACGGATACCGACAATAATACACTACTCAAAGTGACGCCTTCTTTCTATATTTTTTAGCCAAATGCAAGTATACAACTCCTATTACGGAAAATCAAGAGGAATTGTACACAATCTTGACAAAAGTTGGAGAAAGATTTATATATAATTTGTAGGAAAAAAGTTCATTTGAACTTTATAAGATATTTCGCATGAATTTACACGGAATGACAAAGAGAGGATTACCATGAAAGTTGTTTTGCAGAATGTAACAAAGAAATTCCCGAATCGTAATAAGCGAATCAAAGAGGAAGTTATCGCGGTTAATAAGTTTAATGTAGAGATTCCGGATGGGAAATTAATCGGTCTTTTGGGACCGTCCGGTTGCGGAAAGAGTACGGCGTTGAACCTGCTTTCCGGACTTTTAAAACCGACGGAGGGACGCATCTTTTTCGGTGAGGACGATGTGACGAATTTGCCGGCGGAAAACCGCGGCGTGGGTCTGGTATTTCAGAATTATGCGTTGTATCCGCATTTGACGGTATTGCAGAATATTATGTTCCCGCTTCAGAACTTTAAGGGGGATAGAAAGCTGACCAAGGAGGTTATGAGAGAAAAGGCCTACGAAGCGGCAAAGCTGGTGCAGATTGATACGCTTATGGACCGGAAGCCGTCGGAGTTGTCCGGCGGTCAGCAGCAGCGTGTGGCCATTGCAAGAGCTTTGGTGAAGATGCCGCGGATTCTGCTTCTTGATGAGCCACTTTCCAATCTGGATGCCAGACTCCGTCTCCAGACGAGAGAAGAGATTCGAAGAATCCAGAGGGAGACGAAGATTACTACGATTTTTGTAAC
>JAZUBD010000021.1:0-6361 GCA_045638305.1 Lachnospiraceae bacterium | reverse complement strand
TAGCTTCAAGAACATCCACATCACCTTGAAATACAACAAGGATAAGAGCACTAAGATTATTACCGGTCTTAAGAGAATTTCCAAACCCGGTCTTCGTGTATACGCTGGCGCAGAAGAGCTTCCGAGAGTACTCGGCGGTCTCGGTATCGCTATCATTTCCACGAACAAGGGCGTTATGACCGACAAGGAAGCAAGACTTGCAAATGTTGGCGGCGAGGTTCTCGCATTTATCTGGTAATCAACAATAATAGGAGGTACGGGCATGTCACGTATAGGTAAGATGCCGATCGCGGTTCCGGCAGGTGTAACTGTGGAAATCGCAGAAAATAACAAAGTGACTGTAAAGGGTCCTAAGGGAACCTTAGAAAGAGTTCTCCCGGCAGAGATGGAAATCACCTTAGAAGGTGCTGAAATCCTTGTTAAGAGACCGAACGATTTGAAGAGAATGAAGTCTTTACACGGTTTGACCAGAACCCTGATCAACAACATGGTAGTAGGTGTTACCGAAGGTTACACCAAGACCCTTGAGATCAACGGTGTTGGTTATCGTGCAGCTAAGGCTGGTAAAGAGCTGACCCTTACTCTGGGTTACTCCCATCCGGTAGTTATGATCGATCCGGAAGGTGTTGAGACCGTTCTCGACGGCCAGAACAAGATTACCGTTAAGGGTATTGATAAAGAGAAGGTTGGTCAGTACGCAGCAGAAATCAGAGATAAGAGAAGACCGGAGCCGTATAAGGGCAAGGGTATCAAGTATGCTGATGAGACCATCAGACGTAAAGTCGGTAAGACCGGTAAGAAGTAAAAGGAGGAATGAAAGAATATGGTTAGCAAAGAGTCTAGATCTAAAGTTCGCGTAAAGAAGCATATGAAGATTCGCAATCGTTTCTCCGGTACCGCAGAAAGACCGCGTTTGGCAGTATTCAGAAGTAATAATCATATGTATGCGCAGATTATTGATGATACCGTTGGTAACACTCTTGTAGCAGCTTCCACCTTGGATAAGGATGTAAAGGCTGAGCTTGAGAAGACGAATGATGTTGCAGCAGCAGCAAAGCTCGGAACTGTTATCGCAAAGAAGGCACTTGAGAAGGGAATCACAACCGTTGTTTACGACCGTGGTGGTTTCGTATATCAGGGTAAGGTTAAGGCACTTGCTGAGGCAGCAAGAGAAGCCGGCTTAGAATTCTAATCAGGAGGGAAAACATGAGACGTACAATCGTTGATGCCAGCAATTTGGAATTAGAAGATAAATTAGTCAGCCTCAAGCGCGTTACCAAGGTTGTAAAGGGTGGTCGTAACTTCCGTTTCGCAGCACTTGTTGTTGTAGGAGACAGAAACGGTCACGTTGGTGCAGGTCTTGGTAAGGCAAGCGAAGTTCCGGAAGCTATCCGGAAGGCAAAAGAGGATGCAAAGAAGAACATCATCGAGCTTCCGCTTGATGAGAACGGTTCCGTACCGCATGACTACCTTGGTAAGTTCGGTAGCGCTTCTGTATTGTTAAAGCGTAGCCCGGAAGGTACCGGTATCATCGCAGGCGGTCCGGCACGTAACGTGCTTGAACTTGCAGGATTTAAGAACATCCGTACTAAGTCCCTTGGTTCAAACAACAAGCAGAACGTAGTTCTTGCAACAATCAACGGATTAAGCCAGTTAAAGACTCCGGAGCAGGTAGCAGCACTCCGCGGTATTTCCGTAGATCAGCTGTAAGACGTAACCAAATTTCACGGAGGTGTTTAGAAATGGCAGATAAATTAAAGGTTACTTTAATTAAGTCTACGATCGGTGCTGTTCCGAAGAACAAAGCAACCGTAGAAGCTATGGGCTTAAGAAAGATCGGTAAGTCCGTTGAAATGCCTAACAACGCAGCAACCAAGGGTATGCTTCAGCAGGTTAGACATTTAGTAAAGGTAGAAGAAATTTAAATTTTGCAAGGAGGTGTAACACGATGAATTTATCAGAATTAAGACCTGCAGATGGTTCTAAGCAGAGTGCAAATTTCAGACGTGGTCGTGGTCACGGTTCGGGAAACGGTAAGACTGCCGGTAAGGGTCATAAGGGTCAGAAGGCACGTTCCGGAGCACCGAGAATCGGTTTCGAAGGTGGCCAGATGCCGTTATACCGTAGACTTCCGAAGAGAGGTTTTCATAACAGAAACACGCAGGAGATCATTACGATCAATGTTAGTATGTTAAATAGATTTGAGGATGGAGCAGAGGTAACCGTTGAGTCTTTGATGGAGATCGGTTTGGTTAGCAATCCGAAGGACGGCGTAAAGATTCTTGGAAACGGTGAACTTACCAAGAAGCTTGATGTAAAGGTAAACGCATTCAGTGAGAGTGCTGTTGAAAAGATTCAGGCCCTTGGTGGAAAAGCAGAGGTGGTATAATGTTTGATACAGTCAAGAATGCATTCAAGGTAAAAGAAATTCGAAGCAAGCTGCTGTTCACTCTTCTGTGCCTGCTTATTGTAAGAATCGGATGTGCATTTCCGGTTCCGGGCATTGACCGCGACTACTTCCAGTTGTGGTTGGCACAGAAGGAAGGACTTGGATTCTTAGATACCTTAACCGGTGGATCCTTTTCCCAAATGTCCATTTTTGCACTGAATATTTCCCCGTATATTACTTCCTCCATTATCGTTCAGCTTCTGACCATCGTATTCCCGAAGTTGGAAGAGATGCAGAAGGATGGCGAGACCGGAAGAAAGAAGATTGCAGAGATTTCCCGTTATATGACCATTGGTCTTGCGGTAGTTGAGTCTATCGCACTTATCATCGGTTTCGGTAACTCCGGTATTTTGGAAGGTGGTTTAACCTTCGGAAATGCGGTAATTATTACTGCTTCCTTCACCGCAGGTAGTGCATTCTTAATGTGGTTAGGTGAGCGTATTACCGAGAAGGGTGTCGGTAACGGTATCTCCATGATTCTCTTAGTGAACATTGTAGCAAGCCTTCCGAACGACTTCTCTAACCTTGTGAAGAAGTTTGTAATTGCTCCGACAGCAGTTGTAAACAAGGTACTCGGTGTGGTTGGCATTGCAGCAGTTGTTCTTGTATTGGTTGTACTTGTTATCCTGTTACAGGATGCACAGAGAAAGATTCCGGTACAGTATGCAAAGAAGGTACAGGGAAGAAAGATGGTTGGCGGACAGGGCTCCTTCATTCCGTTAAAGGTAAATACCGCAGGTGTTATCCCGGTTATTTTCGCATCTTCCTTAATGAATACTCCGGTAATCATTATGTCCTTCATGGGTGTTAAGCCGGCGAGAGCACATTTCTGGCCGAAGATTGCATACTTACTCAGTTCCGATAAGTGGTTTAACTTCTCCGATTGGGGTGAGTTCAAGTACACATTAGGTGCTTTGGTTTATATCGCATTACTTGTTATCTTCGCATATTTCTATACTTCCATTACCTTCAATCCGATGGAAGTTGCAAATAACATGAGGAAGCAGGGCGGTTTCATTCCGGGTATCCGTCCGGGCAGACCGACCACCGAGTATTTATCTAAGGTGTTGAATTACATCGTATTTATCGGTGCGGTTGCACTTACAATCATCAGCTTAATCCCGATGATTTTCTCCGGCGCATTTTCTGCACAGGTAAGCTTCGGTGGAACGTCTATCATCATTATTGCAGGTGTTATTCTTGAAACCGTTAAGCAGGTTGACTCTCAGTTATTGGTTCGCCAGTACAAGGGATTCTTAAACGACTAATAAACACTTTATAGGGTGGGACTCTGGTTCCACCCTATGTTGGATATAGGGAATATGTCAGAATGGGCAGTTCCGAGGAAGAATGGAGGCATGGCATGAAGATTATTATGTTAGGTGCTCCGGGTGCCGGTAAGGGTACCCAGGCGAAGCAGATTGCTGCAAAATTTTCGATTCCGCACATTTCCACGGGTGATATCTTCCGTGCGAACATCAAGGCGAATACGGAGCTTGGCAAGAAGGCAAAAGAATATATGGATCAGGGTATGTTAGTACCGGATTCCTTAACCTTAGAGTTGATTATGGACCGCTTTACCAATGCGGACTGTGCAAACGGTTATGTATTGGACGGCTTCCCAAGAACCATTCCGCAGGCAGAGGCTCTTACGAAGGCTTTGGCGGACAAGGGTGAGACCATTGATTTTGCAATCAATGTGGAAGTACCGGACGAGTCCATCGTAAATCGTATGTCCGGCAGACGTGCATGTCTGACCTGTGGTGCAACCTATCACATCAAGTACAATGCTCCGGCAAAGGAAAATGTATGTGATACCTGTGGCGCAGAGCTTGTACTTCGTGACGATGACAAGCCGGAGACCGTATTAAAGCGTCTCTCCGTATACCACGAGCAGACTCAGCCGCTCATCGACTACTACAAGAACGAAGGCGTTCTTCGTGAGGTAGACGGTACCCAGGACATGAACAAAGTGTTTGACGATATCCTTGCAATTTTGCAGTAAAGGAAGCAGACTATGGCAGTATCAATTAAATCAGAGCGGGAAATAGAGTTGATGCGCGAATCGGGAAGAATTCTTTCCATCGTGCATACCGAGCTTGCAAAAATGATAAAGCCGGGCATCAGTACCTTGGATATCGACAAGCGTTGCTACGAAATCATCCGTGACTTCGGATGTATTCCGTCTTTCTTAAATTATCAGGGCTATCCGGCGTCTGTGTGCGTCTCTGTTAATGATGAGGTAGTACACGGTATTCCGAATAAGAACCGTATTTTAAAGGACGGAGATTTGGTAAGTCTGGATGCGGGCGTAATCTACAAAGGCTATCATTCCGATGCGGCACGTACCGTTGCGGTTGGAGAGGTTAGCCCGGAGTGGAAGCGTCTGATGGATGTAACCAAACAATCCTTCTTTGAAGGAATCAAATATGCAAAGCCGGGATACCGGATCGGAGATATTTCCGGTGCGATTCAGGATTATGCAGAATCTTTTGGCTATTCTTTGGTAAGAGAGCTGGTCGGACACGGGGTCGGTCGTGAACTTCACGAGGACCCGCAGGTACCGAATTTCCGTACCAAGAGAAAGGGCATCCGCCTGGAGCCGGGAATGACCCTTGCCATCGAACCGATGGTCAATATGGGACATTACGACGTAAACTGGCTGGATGACGGTTGGACGGTAGTGACCGCAGACGGTTCCCCGTCGGCGCACTATGAAAATACGATACTGATAACTGACGGTGAGCCGGAGTTGCTTACCATAGAACGTGATTAGATTGAAGGAGGACTTATGTCGAAGACAGATGTTGTTGAAATTGAAGGAACTGTTGTAGAAAAGCTGCCGAACGCTATGTTCCAGGTAGAGCTTGAAAACGGACACCGCGTGCTTGCACACATCAGCGGTAAGCTCCGTATGAACTTCATCAAGATTGTACCGGGCGATAAGGTTACCTTAGAGCTTTCCCCGTACGACTTGACCAAGGGAAGAATCATTTGGAGAGATAAGTAAGAGTTAGGGCCCTGCGCTTTGCGCGGGGCTTTCGTTTTTGGGGCGTTTCGCAGGGGGGAAGCTATCATTTGTGGGAGTGTAAAAAAGAGTACCTTTTCTCGTACTACGGATATAAGTCTTTCTAATTACTCCGGGGGAATTAAGATAAAAGGGACGCAACCGCCCTGACGCGACGTCCTTGTAGCGTGGCGGGCTTGCTCAAACATCCTTGTTTGAGCATTGCTGAGAAATGAGCGGAGTAATAAGAAAGTCTAATATCCTGTGTAAAGTTCAAAGGTACTCTTTTTTACACTCCCACAAATGGTCAAGTTCCTAAGCGAAACGCCGGAAAAGGAAGTGTTGCGCAAAAGCGCAAGAGGAGATGGGGAGAAAGCCGACTAACTAAGGGAAATATGAGATTAGTTGGGGCCTTTCTTTGATTGAGCCCGACTAATTTTGAGGAATAGGAAATTGGTCGGGGTGAAAGTCTGAGAATATCCCGACTAAATCAGGGGAAAAGGGCATCAGTCGGGAGAAATTTAGGAAGATATACCGACTAAACAGAGAAGATATGAAACTAGTCGGGGGAAAAGCAGGAAAACAATCCGACTAAAACAAGAAGATATGAAGTTAGTCGGGGGAAAAGCAGGAAGGCAATCCGACTAAAACAAGAATATATGAAATTAGTCGGGACGAATGCCGGAATGTACCCCGACTAATTTGAGAAAAGGCAAAAATTGTAGGGGTACACTCCGGAGGATGTGTCGACGGGAACAAGTATATACGTTTCAAAAAGCCTGAGCCTCTGAATATGAGGTTGAGACCTGAACAACCTGAACAAAATAGCTGAAATGATGGTTCTAACCTTAATTGTAAATCGAAAATCCATACCTATCCTGATATGATGTAAATTGTTGTTTTAC
>JAZUBD010000020.1:0-2500 GCA_045638305.1 Lachnospiraceae bacterium | reverse complement strand
TTATATCTCGAATATCGAGAATGTCAATACTCCGGCATATTTTTTTCTAAAATTATATTAGCATCTGCTGATGTAACCCGTGACAAAATAAGAAAACAGAGGGGCCTCTCCCCTCTGTTCCTCTACTTAGACGAT
The DNA here is from genome assembly GCA_045638305.1 of Lachnospiraceae bacterium. Classification (GTDB taxonomy): domain Bacteria; phylum Bacillota; class Clostridia; order Lachnospirales; family Lachnospiraceae; genus SIG307. The sequence goes on along the minus strand of JAZUBD010000020.1, from coordinate 2,365 downwards.
TATATTTTTACAACTAATTTACGGTTTCTTCGCTACAAGCAGGAACCGATGCGTTGTACCTTCCACCACACCTTGCTGCTCCAGTATTTCCTGCGCTTTAAGCAACTGTTCCATACAGGACTCTACGGAAAAATCAACAAATTCCCACTCGATGATACGTGCAAACCATACCAGTGCGCCGATGTCTGTAAACTTAATCGGTCGAAAGCACTCATCTGCCTGAAGAAGCTCAAAGCCCGTTTCTTCGATGCAACGCTTCTGCTCTGCCAGATTCCATCCGTTAAATTGTTTTGGCGTTCCGGGTAATAAAAGATCCACAAGTTCCCTGTCATTACTCTCGCCCACCTGCTGGGTCATGAACAAACCGCCCTTCTTCAGCGTCCTCCATAGCTCCGCCGGACAATAATCCCCGTGCCGGTTGATGATAATATCAAAACTTTCATCAGCATACGGCATCTTCGTACAGTCTGACATTTCCTTAAAATCTATCCCCAACGGTAAAAGTTCCTGACGACACAGTTCTACATTCGGCGGATACCCTTCCGTGGCAGCAGTATTTTCATACGGATGTCCCAGAGACAACAAGAATTCTCCGCCTCCGGTATCAATGTCCAAAAGCTTACTGTCCTTGTGCAAATATGACTGAATGATTTCCTTGAAATCCCACGGCAAATCGGTTTCTTCCTCATATCTTCCTTCAATGTGAGAAAAATCCCATCCGTGAATATGTGCTTGCTCTTCTTCGCGTTTCCAACTTGTTATTAACTGTTCTACATTCATAAAATTTGCTCCTTTTCAAAATAAATAATTTTTTATTTCGTAAAAGGTGCAGCTCCTGACAACATATATTCCACTTAACCTCGGTACAATCTGCTGCCAGTGTTAGAACTGCACCGAGTAGATAATTCGCGGCATCACTTTTTTCCTCACTTTCCATGATTATAACTTCATATACTTCGCGACATCCTCACGCAAAACATCCTTATAATTCTCATTCTCAATTATCTTCTGGTAAATGGATTCCTCATCCGGCAAAAACTCTTGCAGTACGTCCACCAGAATCTTTAATCCCTGTTTGAGTCCTTCCTCGCGACCTGCTACGAGTCCTTCTTCTCTTCCTTCTTCACGACCTTCCTCTCGAATTGCTTCAACAAAAACCTTTTCATTAAATTCTTTCAAACACACGCTAAGCACCTCCGCTCTATGAGCTATCAAATAATCTTTCAACACATCACTCTCGATACAAAACCTTACTGCCTTATCGACTGCTTCTTCTATCGGTAAACCCTTTGCTTCATTCATCCTAATAGAATTAATCAGAAACATATAGTCTTCCAACGGTTTACAATTTTTCAGTAACTCATCGTTCTTTCCCTTGTTCAGGTTAATTAATGTTGCTGTCCATTCAAATTTCCCTGCGGACGAAGGCTTAGCAAATGCATCGGACAACCGTAACTCCTTTACTGCTTCTTCCTCCTCTGTTCCATTATACAGTACATAATATTGCGGTGTCGGTATCTTGATTAACTTCTTACCATAAATATTCAGTCCGTTGCTTTCAATATATGAATCGTACAAATTTCCAAAATACATCAGCCCTCTTAACGGCATGTTCGGATTCTTGGTGCTCTGCTGCTCAAACATCGACATGTAACTGTCAATGATAAATGATACATCATTTTTCATGTTAATATACAATGCATCATCAATAGTCGTAATCTTAATGTTTTCGTCGTCCGAATAATCCGTTCCGTTTAATGCATTGTACAACGAAATGATATTCTGTTTCTTTGTTTCATCCCCAAATATCAGACAAAATAATCGGTCTTTATACTTGGAATTAATCTTCAGAGATGATTATATCTCCATACTAATCACCTTGCCTTTCCACTGCCCGTGCAGTCACTGCTACGTATTTCTTCATCGGAAAGTGCTCATATCGTTTTGCGTACCGCTAATACGATTTTATCTGAAATGATCCCAAGTATTTTGCTGTGATATGTATCCTATGTCTATTTCTTGATTCTTTTGCCAAACTACAGTATATTATAGCACTATTTCCCCTTTTTTTCTATGAAACACCTACTTCTGACCCCGAAACCAACGCAGAAAAAGCGGCAGTTTTTCCTGCCGCTTTTTCAATCAAACTTTTCCACACAATCTTACTATAACTCAAATTCTCCTACCGGAAGCGGACATAACAGTATAAGATTTTCTGCATCCTCGTCTTCGGTCGGTTCCAGGCGAATATTTTCAATAATTCTGCTTATCTCTTCCTTGGATAATATATCAAAACTGCAGAGCGTCATAATCAACCTCTCATCTTCAAACAGAACATAGTAGATATCCCGTTTTATCACTCCAT
>JAZUBD010000019.1:0-1773 GCA_045638305.1 Lachnospiraceae bacterium | reverse complement strand
GGCACCCACTTTGTGGATATTTTCCACACCCAGATGCACACAGCCGGGCCCGATGGATTCGGACAGACCGTAGTTGGTATCATATTCGTGATGGGGGAACATTTTCTTCCAGCGCTTGATCAGAGACGGCGGTACAGGCTGTGCACCAACGTGCATGAGACGCCACTGATCCAGATGGTAGTCTTCCAGATGGATATCGCCTCTGTCGATGGCATCCAGAATGTCCTGTGCCCACGGAACCAGAAGCCATACAATGGTACAATGTTCCTTGGATGCGGCATCTAATACAAATTCCGGTTTGGTTCCCTTTAAGAGAACCGCCTTGCCGCCTACCAGGAAGCTACCGAACCAATGCATTTTTGCACCGGTATGATAAAGCGGCGGAATACACAAAAATACATCTTCATGCTTGGTTTCATGGTGATTCTGCTCTACAAGACAGGAATGCATGAGACTGCGGTGCTTATGTAAAATGGCCTTCGGGAACCCGGTGGTGCCGGAGGAAAAGTAAATCGCGGCATCATCCTCATCCGTCAGAGTAATATTCGGTGTCTGGCTGGAGCAGTCTGCGGTAAGGGTGGTATAGTCCTCCGCAAAGGTCGGGCAGTTGTCACCGACATAAATGAGCAGACGGTTCTTACTTAAGGTGTCTGCAATCTCTTCCACACGACCGATGAATTCAGGACCGAACACTAAGATATCTACATCCGCAAGACCTACACAGTAGTCGATTTCATCGGAGGAATAACGGAAGTTTAACGGTACAGCCAAAGCACCGGTCTTTAAAATACCGAAGTAAATCGGCAACCATTCCAGACAGTTCATGAGTAAAATCGCAACCTTGTCCCCCTTTTTTACGCCGCGGGAAAGTAAAAAGTTTGCGAAACGGTTTGCTTTTTCGTTAAATACGTTCCAAGTGATTTCACGACGATAATAGCTGCTCTTCGTCGGCTCCATCAGTTCATATTCTTTCCAGGTGATACGGCGGGTTTCTGGCTGTTGAGGGTTAATCTCAACCAGACAGATTTCGTTTCCGTACATTTCACAATTCTTTTCCAAAATGTTTGTAATCGGCATGTCTTTGTTCCTCAAATCTAAAATATTGAAAAGCAAAAATACCAACAATACATGGGACACTTTTTCGCTTTCCACCAATAAAGTATAAGGGAAAGGACGAGAAATGTCAATGGAAACTTATATATAAATTTATTTCTTTGCTGAATTTGCGTATTAATGCGTTAGACTGTTAAAGAAAAATACAATTTAGGGCTTTTCTATTGCAAAAAAATGTGATAGAATATATGTTGGATTCGTTTCAGACGATAGAAAACGATGCAAAGAAAGGCTTTACAAAGGTCGAAATCAAAGAAAGGATACATAATTATGGCAAAGAAGATTATGCTCGGTAACGAGGCCATTGCCCGCGGTGCTTACGAAGCAGGCGTGAAGGTATCGGCTGCGTATCCGGGAACTCCGAGTACGGAGATCAGCGAAAATATTGTACAGTATAAGGAGATTTACTCCGAATGGTCGCCGAATGAGAAAGTAGCGGCAGAGGTTGCCATCGGTGCGGCGATTTCCGGCGTGCGTGCCATGTTCTCCATGAAGCACGTAGGTGTAAATGTAGCAAGTGACCCGCTCTATACCATTTCTTACAGTGGTGTAAACGGCGGTTTGGTATTGGTGGCAGCGGACGATCCGGGACTTTACAGCTCCCAGAACGAGCAGGATACCCGTATGGTAGGCAGAGCGGCACAGGTGCCGGTGCTTGAG
>JAZUBD010000018.1:0-1047 GCA_045638305.1 Lachnospiraceae bacterium | reverse complement strand
TTACACACATTGCAACACAGTCGATACCGATGGTATCATGCTTGTCCAAAATAAAAGCAAGCTTAAGCTTCGTACCTACACCATCCGTACCGGAAAGTAAGGTCGGCTGCTTCATCGTCATAAAACGATCCAATGCAAACGCACCGGAAAAACCTCCGAGACCGTTCAAAACCTCCGGACGCATCGTACCCTTTACATGCTCCTTCATAAGCTCCACTGCCTTGTAACCAGCCTCAATATCCACTCCGGCTTTCTTGTAATCCATCGTCATATCCTCCTATCTGCTTTGTGCCCCTCGCCAGCCGAGGGGAAGTTTACCTTTATCATAGCATACTTTTCGCGCTTTTCCTAGTAGGAATGTAACGAAAAATATTCATGTGATTCATAAGTATTACTTATGGAGTTATAAGCAAAAGTGTTTTACACCGATAACTCCGCAATAATCTCGTACAAATTTTTGTCAATGTTTGCCTTAAACGTTATATTATCTCGATTCTTCAAAAACCAAGCAAAAGACTTCCGAAGGCCTTCTTCAAAATCGGTTTCCCTACTGATAATCCCGTTGATTTTCGAAACCTCCAACACATTATCATAATCAAAGAACGGATAAAAATCTCTTATGTTTTTGCCACGTTCCTCATAATCGACTTCCATAATCTCCGGCACTTTTCCGGCCGCCTTTGCACAGGCTTCCACCCATTCTCTCGAAGTAACCGCAGTCCTGTTTCCTACATTGAACACACCTACCTTGCCGGTTTCGGTTTTGAGTAAACACTCCACAATCGCCGCCAAATCCTCCGTATAAATAAACTGTAATCCGGGATTTGACACCGGGATCACCACCGGCTTATCCTCCATGAGTTGTCGAAAAATCAAGCTCTCCCTCTGGGCATAGTTATATTCCCCGTAAATATAAGGCGGACGCACCATCACAAGCTCCGTTTGCTTGTCCTTAAAAAACTCTGCATAATACTTTTCCGCATCAATCTTTCCCTTGCCGTAAAAGGTCCAATACTTATTCTCCGCCAAGGCATCCGTCTCCGCAAA
>JAZUBD010000017.1:0-2260 GCA_045638305.1 Lachnospiraceae bacterium | reverse complement strand
TGCAGCTATGGCAGGTATGGCAGGTACGGTATTTCTGTTTAATTATTCCACTGACACACCGACGAAGTTTGATTTTAATACATCGATTCTGATATTGGTATTCGTAGTTCTGGGCGGTCTCGGAAGTATGCGCGGTTCCTTAATTGCAGCAGCACTTTTGACCCTGCTTCCGGAGCTTTTACGAGAGTTTTCCGATTACCGTATGTTGGTATATGCAGTCGTATTGATTCTTGTTATGCTCGGTACCAACAATGCGAAGATTCGGAATCTCTTCGCAGAGTTTATATCCGATATAAAGAGTATGTTCGGTGGGAAGAAGACCAAAAAGGAGGAAAAGACAAATGGATAAGGGAAAGATTCATGAGGTCATCAGTGAAAGCATTATCCCGGCCCGGGACAAAGACAAGCGTCCGGTGCTGGAATGCAGCCATTTGGGAATTACCTTCGGCGGTCTGGTTGCGGTAGATGATTTTAATCTTACCGTAGGCCCTACGGAGATTGCGGGTCTTATCGGACCGAACGGTGCCGGAAAGACCACGGTATTTAACTTATTGACTAAGGTGTATCAGCCGACCCATGGTACGATTATACTGGACGGTCAGGACACCAGAGGCATGAGTACCATGCAGGTAAATAAAGCGGGTATTGCACGTACTTTCCAGAATATTCGTCTCTTTGATAAATTGACGGTAGAAGAGAATGTAAAAATCGGTCTTCACAATCAGATAAAGTGTTCCACCGTAAGCAGTATTCTTCGTCTTCCGTCTTATTGGAAAACCGAGAAGGAAGCCCATGAAAAGGCGCTGGAATTGCTTTCTATTTTCGATATGCAGGATATGGCGGATTACAAGGCGGGAAGTCTTCCGTACGGTGCACAGCGTCGTTTGGAGATTGTGCGTGCTCTTGCTACCAATCCGAAACTGTTGTTACTTGACGAGCCGGCAGCGGGTATGAACCCGTCCGAGACCGCAGAACTTATGGAGAACATCCGTAAGATTCGCGACACCTTCCAGATTGCGATTCTTTTAATCGAGCATGATATGAATCTGGTCATGGGTATTTGTGAGGGTATTGCGGTATTGAACTTCGGTCGTATTATCGCAAAGGGATCTCCGGAGGAGATTCAGGCGAATCCGACTGTAATCGAGGCATATCTCGGTAAGAAGAAGGAGGACTAGGCCATGGCAATGCTTGAAGTAAATAATATCAATGTATTTTACGGTAGTATCCACGCGGTAAAGGATATCAGCTTTAAAGTAGAAAAAGGCGAAATCATTTCCTTGATCGGCGCCAACGGTGCCGGTAAGACCACGATTTTGCAGACGGTGTCCGGACTTCTGAAAAGTAATACCGGTTCCATTGTATTTAATGACAAGGATTTGATGCACATTCCGGCCCATAAGATTGTGAGCCACGGTTTGGCACAGGTGCCGGAGGGACGTCGCGTATTCTTACAGATGTCCGTTATGGAGAATTTGGAGCTCGGTGCTTACACCCAGCCGAAGAATACCATTGATCAGAATTTGGAAATTGTATTTGAACATTTCCCGCGTCTTAAAGAGCGTAGAACCCAGGTGGCAGGCACCTTATCCGGTGGTGAGCAGCAGATGCTTGCCATGGGACGTGCGATGATGTCGAACCCGACGCTTCTTATGCTGGATGAGCCGTCCATGGGTCTGGCACCGATTCTGGTAGATGAAATCTTTAAGATTATTGTGGATTTGAATAAAGCGGGCGTTACCATTCTTCTGGTAGAGCAGAATGCGCAGATGGCGCTTTCCATCGCAAACCGCGGTTATGTACTGGAGACCGGTAAGGTGGTAATGACGGCGGATGCGAAGGACTTATTAAACGACGATTCCGTAAGAAAGGCATATTTGGGAGCATAATCCGGAAAGGAGAAGGGCTATGAAAAATTATGTTATTACGATTGCAAGAGGCTACGGCAGCGGCGGACGTACCATCGGCCAGATGTTAGCGAAGGAACTGAATATTCCGTACTATGACAGAGAACTGATGCGTCTGGCTTCCGATGAGAGCGGCATCAATGAGGAACTGTTCGCAAAGGCGGATGAGAAATTAAAGCAAAGCCTGTTGTTTAAGATTGCAAAAAAGGAATATAACGGGGAACTGATTCCGCCGGACAGAGAAGAATTTGTGTCCAATGATAACCTGTTTGCTTATCAGGCAAAGGTGATCAAGGATTTGGCGGCGGAGGGCCCGTGCGTTATCGTAGGACGTTGTGCAGACTACATTTTAA
>JAZUBD010000016.1:0-8069 GCA_045638305.1 Lachnospiraceae bacterium | reverse complement strand
TGGCTACGATCCGACTTGGGTTTTGCATCTTCTTTAATTTCTGCTTTATTATCCTCGAATAATACAGAGCCCTTTACCTCGATTCTCACAAAATTATAGGACGAATCCATACTGAACTCTACGTTCTCTCCAAGGTTATAGCGCTGTGCAAGCTCATACACCTCGTCATATACTGCAGAGGAGGCTTCCTGTTTTTGTTCCGCTAGAATTTCTTCCAGATGCTCCAGTTCTTCTATGGTACCTTCCAACTCCGCTACCTTTTGCTCGTAATATTCCAAGAGCTTTTCCGTATTTCCCTCATTCTCAAAAATATCTTTCTCCGGCGTATCGGAATCGGACTTCTCACCCATGGTATTTTTGTGTTCATCCAAATTGTTCAACTGAGTGGCTCCGTTGGCTACCAGATTGCCGTCTCCGAAAAACGCGCCGCCCGCTTCAAAAATACTGAAGGTGCTGGCAAAAGACTGGGCCATCTCATTAAACTTTGCAGTATCTACCGAGGACATGGAGAATAATAATACGAAAAAGCAAAGCAACAAATTCATAAGGTCACTGAAGGTGGCCATCCACGCCGGTGACCCCGGTGCCGGTGCCTCTTCCTTTTTCTTTTTAGCCATTAAGCCTCACCGCCTCCCGAAGTCAGGGACTCTCTCGCAGTCGGGTCGATGAAAGACTTTAACTTCTCTTCGATGACACGCGGATTCTCACCTGCCTGAATCGACAACAAGCCTTCTACGACGATGGTCTTTAACATAATCTCCGCACCGTTTTTCTCCTTTAACTTTGCAGCCATCGGAAGACAAATCCAGTTTGCGAGCAACGAGCCGTAGAATGTCGTAATAAGTGCAACTGCCATGTTCGGGCCTACGGAACTGATATCCTGTAAGTCCGCAAGCATAAGTACCAATCCTACCAGGGTACCGATCATACCCCATGCCGGACCCATGGATGCTAAATTCTCCCAGAATGTAATGGTAGACTTATGTCTGCCTTCGATACACTCAAGCTCCGTCTCCAGAATCCGTCGTACAAACTCCGGATCCGTACCGTCTACGATAAGAAGAATTCCCTTCTTCATAAACTCATCATCGATGCTGCTGTTAGCCGCTTCTTCCAAAGCCAGAAGACCTTCCTTACGAGCGACATTGGACAACTCGATAATCTGCTTGATTTTCTCTATTTCGTCATATTCTACCTTTTTTAATCCGATACCGAAGGATTTCAAACCACTTACAAAATCCTTTATACTCGGTGACATGGTAAGAGTTGCGGCCATTGCACCACCGAAGGTAATCAATGCCGACGGCAGATGCAAGAATGACGAAATTGCTTTCATCGCATTTTCCTGTCCTACAACCATACCGAACACACATAACACAATTCCGGCTATAACACCGATTAATGTAGATAAATCCACGCCATTCACCTTCCCATCAAAGTTCTCTTAAGTTTATCGCATAAAATGTAGCAACTTTTTACTCATTTACATTCATAATCTGACGAAAAATATCCCTTTTATATGATTTTACTAGATTTTCGATCTTTTGTCTACTTTCTTTTACAAATATTTTTTTTCCTGTGGTAAGAGTAATTACAGTATCCGGAATTTCCTCCACAGTTTCAATCAATTCCGCATTAATCGAAATTTTTGCATCATTTAATTTCGTAATCTCAATCATAAATCCCCCGATAAAACGCCTATAAGCCGGCAAAGGAAGTCTGAACGGCTTCCTTCGCCGACCTTATATCAAGCTTATCTCTTCAAGTTAATCAATTCCTCAAGCAACGTATCGGAAACCGTAATGATACGGGAGTTTGCCTGGAAACCTCTCTGGGTTACTACCATATCGGTAAACTCGCTTGCCAGATCTACATTGGAGCTCTCCAACACACCTACGTTAAACTTTCCGCCGTCCATGGTGATTTCTTCACCGATGCCGTCGAATTCACCGGAGTTCTGGGACTCTGCAAACAGGCTGTTACCGATTGCTTCCAGACCGGAGTTGTTTGCAAACTTTGCAATTACAACCTGTCCCAAAAGCTTGCTGACACCGTTGTCGTAGACACCGTAAACCTTGCCGGCGGTATCAATGGAAACACCGGACATGTTACCTGCGGTACGTCCCTTGCCGAGATTATCAAGGCCGCCCTTGCTACCCTCGATGGTAGTCTTACCGCTGTTTGCGAACATGGTCAATGCGGAAAAGTCAACATCGATATCCTTAAACGGATGCTCTCCGCCGATATTGATGGAAAACGTCAGGCTCTTTACACCCTCTTCATCACCGATGCTGGTCATCTTACCGGTAGATGCGTTAAAGGTTAAAATCGGAGACTCGCCATCCAGAACTGGCTTTCCGGTTAACTCATCGATCGAAGTCACACCGAAAGTATAATCTCCCAGAGTTACTTCCGTAATGCTGCTCTCACCGTAGGTTACGTTACCGTTTCCGTCATCCTCCGGCGTAGAGAAAATAGACTGTCCGTTAGAATCCAATACATCAGTAATGGATACCGCATATTCGTTCTTAATCAGGGAATCCGCCTGGGTATTCTGCTTAACTAACATCTGTACCGTATAACTCTGTCCGAGACTGTCATAAAACGTAAAATTCGTCACACGGCCGCTTCCCGCAAGATCCGAATCCGCGCTGTCGATGTTACCCTCAAAATGAACCGCTGTCGTTGCCTCCGGCTCGGAATACATATTCTCCGCACTCATAATATGTAACGGGGATACGGTATCCGCCTTAATCTTTGTCGGGTCATTGGTATCTACCTGCCAACCCATTACATTGTAACCGGTAGCGGTACAAAGGGTACCGTTCGCATCCAATGTAAAGGAGCCCGCCTTTGTAAAGTAATTGGAAGAACCGTTATTTACAATGAAAAATCCGTCACCTTCGATCATCAAATCAAACGGGTTATCGGTTCTGGTAGAACCACCGGTAGAATCCATGGTGGTCTTAACGGATGCAAAGTTAGCACCGAGACCGATCTGCTTTGCATTTACACCGGCACGTCCGGTCTTCTCGTCCGGTCCGGATGCTGCGGAAGATGTCTGGTACAATACATCGGAAAAGGTTACCTGGCTGGATTTAAAGCCTACAGTATTTACGTTGGAAATATTGTTACCGATAACGTCCATTCTTGTCTGATGAACTTTCAAACCGGATACACCGGAATAAAGTGATCTTAACATAGTACATGACCTCCTTTGTTGATTCCCCTTCTGTCAGTCCGGGGAATACTGCCTCCTCATCAGGTCCGGCAGTTAAGTAATAATTGCGCCGTCTATGTTGGTAAATATTTTATCGTCGCCCTCTCCCACAGCGGTAATCACCGTGCGGTTTGTAACATTTACGATAAAGGCCATATTGTCCACCATAACCAGCGAGTCTTTGATTCCCTTCTGCGAAGCCTTGTTTACTCCGCCCTCCAGGCGTTCTCTCTGCTCCGTCGATAACCGGATGTTCCGACTGGCAAGACGCTCATTTGCGTGCTTCGAAAAACGAAGCTCTGTGGTCTGTGCTTGTTTTTCTTCCAGTATCTGACGAAAACTGACACCTGCGGATTGGGAAACATTTACGGGTTTTGTTTTGCCGGCCGTATCCAGATACTGGTTTGTCATCTGTTCTATCGATACAAACCGACCGTTCTGTAACTGGTTCATAAGCTTCCCTTCCTTTGTCCTACGCTCTGTGGCGTAATCCTCCGTGATTTAGTTACACTGTTTGTTCGTTATTTGCTTTGTCCTCGCCCTCTTCGGTCTCTGTCTGTACCGGCGGGTTCGGTCGGGATTCCACCGGATTCTCCTGTACGAATACATCCGAGTTTTCCTCCGGGTTGGAATTAATTACATCCACTTCGATGACACTATCCTTTGTGGTGTAGTACGGGTCATTGTTAAACATTACGGAAATTCTGTGCTTGCCCGGTGTTAACTGCATGAAAACATCCTGATTTACGGTGAAGTAATTATCGCTTCTGCGGATGTAGTCCGGATTGACAATCTGCTCTCCGTCCACAATAAGCGCAATCTCCGTTGCCTTTGCTTCATCCTGTCCGAAATCCACTTCAAAGGAGAAATTCTTCGGGCTCTCACCGTCAAACGCAAAATACCCGGATGCCATATCCGGCATCTTCTGTTCCAAAAGATAACCGTCCTCATACACCTGAACCAACTTATCCGACTCGTAAATCGCACCGTCCACTTCCAGATAAGCCTTGCCGCCGCTTAAGGTCACTCCGCTTACCTTGCCGTTCTTGTAGGACTCGGTACCGTCTGCGTTTTCTACGGATACGCAAACCTCCTTGCCCACCAGAGAAAGCATTTGGGAATTCTCGTTGGTTGCGGAAAGATTCTGAAGCTGCTCCAGCTGTGAAAACTGTGCCAGCTGAGCAATATACTGGGTGTCCGACGTAGGATTTAACGGATCCTGATACTTCATTTGTGCCACCAAAAGCTGTAAGAATGCATCTTTTCCGAGCTCGGAAGTTCCCTTTGTTTCCTTCTTGGTACTTTCGATCGCGGTATTTTCGATTTTTCCGTCTTTAATCGGTTGAATCAATGCCATAACTTTGTTCCTTTCTTACGCTGAATAGTCAACACTGCTGTCGGTTACGTTTAAATAATCTGCCATCTTCGGTGCGGCCTCTTCCGTATCCTCTACCGCAAAGCTGCCGGACTTTCTTCTCTTCTCCGGTTCGCCGTTCCCGTGCTCTTCGGACTGTCTGTCACGCTCAAATCCGAATTCGGATACCGTTACTTCAATGGCCTCTACCTTGATGCCCTGGTTCTGTAAGGACTCTCTGAGTGCCGTCATCTGGCTCTCGATTGCTTCCTTTGCCACCTCGGTCTGTGTGGTAAACTGTGCGGTCATCATACCTTCCTTTTCGGTAATGGTAAGATTGACTCTGCCGAGATGCTCCGGATTTAATTGCAGTTCCATATTGGTCTGCTCCGGACGAATGGTAATCTTAATCTGCTCCATAATCTGGTTCGCGATTTCTCTTACCTGTGCCGCCGCTGCAAGATCTGCTTCGCCGGTCTGCCCTACCGCATGATTTGCCAATGCGTCGATAAATACGTTTCTCACTTCGGCATCCGTCTCTGTAGATACGGTAATCGTGTCACCGTCTTTCTTGGCCTGTGCCGTATGCCGTTCTGCTTCGTCGCTACCGGTTTCGGTCTTCGCTTCGGAAGAAGTATCGGACACCTTCGTCTCTGTCGCTTCCGTCAGAGGCTGTTCAAACTCACCCGCTTCCGGCTCTGTCGCTTGTTCCTTCACCTTCTCCGGTTGCGCCGTTACAAGCTCCGGTCTCTCTGTGTCGTCCACAAGCTCTGCTTCCGGTTCTGCCGCCTTTAAAATATCCTGTACCTGTTCTACGGTAAATCCGGCGTTCTCTACAGTCTGCTCCACGTCCTGTACCAATTCGTTAAACGAAAGAAACAGTTCTTCGTTTGTCAGAAACTCCGTCGGCTCTGCCTGATTTACATGTAAGAACAACTGCTGCAGGCTGTCACGGTCCGTCAGATCCGCCTTATCCAGTCCTAACGCTTCCATGGCTTCGGTAAGCTGTTCTTCCGTAATGCCGAGTGCTTCGCAAATCACCTGCTGTACCTGAACCATCAAAGCCGAAACCGCTTCCGTTTCCTCTACGGAAACCTCTGCAGACTCTTCTGTCTGTGTTACCGTAGCATCCTTTACTTTGCTGTCGCCGGTAAAGAACTCCTTGGCACGGTCTTTCACTGCTTTCGGTTCTGTGGCACTTCCCTTTACGCCTTTGTTGTACGTAGGCGTATCCGAAACTGCATCATTTCCGCTTTTGGACGTTTCCATAATCTGTTCAAAAGAAGCATCCTGCGTTCCTTTCAAGGAACCGCCTACCGCAGGAAACCCGGAAAACACGGCATTCATCGCCGAACCAGCACCGTTTGTAATACCCTGTGCTGTCATCTTTTTCCTCCTTTCTCTAAGATTTTATAGAAACCCTCTCGGGGATTTCCCGAATTAATACTCCAGTACCCAGTCATCAAACCGTGCTTCGTCCATTTCCTTCATCTTTCTCGTTACCTTTGCCGCATATAACGGGTCCATTGCCGCAAGGATATCGGAAACCGACTGTACCTTCATGCAATATAACAGCTTAGATACATATTCCAAATCCGCCGTCATATTCTCGAATACATCCGCCGCCGCGGAAGCCTTCATCTTCTCGTAATAGTTCGCCTTCTCCTTGATGGTGACATTATAGGCTTCCTTCTGGATTGCCATCTCATAAATCCGCTCCGCATTTTCCGGCGAAATCGTCTCGTACCACTTTATGTATTCGTCGATGGACGGGGCATTCTCCCCAAACACGATTTTCTTATCGAATTCATAGACCCGGTCCTCAAAATCGGCCATCTGTTTCTCCAATTCCTTTAACCGGTTCACCTGTGCGGTAAGGGCTGTAATTTCATCATCCTTATCTTCACCGTCTATAGTTAATTTATCGACCAAAATCTCCAATTCCTTAATACGTTGATTCGCTTCTACGATATCTTTATATGCTAAATCGTTCTCCCAAGCCAGTTCGTCGTCGGAAACCGGCGGAAGAATCTTATTTACTACCGGAATATCCTTTAACACCGGTCGCAAAGAGGTCCCGATTCCAAGCACATCCAAATGAATTAACAGTGCAAAAATCGCAATCCAGATAATAATAATCAACATGACAATAAAGACGGTCAGCAATCCGCCTTTCTTTTCTTCTTCCGCTCCGTTTTCTCTGTCTTTTTTCGCCATTACGCTTCCTCCGCCTCACTTACACCGTACCGAAAGCTTGTACGCTCATCGATTTCCTTTTGTTCCTCTGCATTCATCTCCTGCCGGTAAGCCTCGAATGCATTCTCTCTCAGACGTTCCTGCGTCTTACGTTCCGTCATGGACTCTACCAGACGTTCCTCAGCCGCCCGAAGGGCCGCCTCTGCCTTTTTCACATTCTGACGTTGTCTGACAATCCGGTCATCCATAGCCTCCACCGCCAGCTGCAGACGATTTAACTTCGGCACATCCAGACGGGATGCCATCACCCGGCGTTTTTCTTCCACATAGGACTCTCTCTGCCTCTGCAGATCCGCCAAACGTTCTTCCTCCTCCGTCAGACGGAGCTTTGCCGCACCGTAAGCAGCCTTTGCCTGGTCCTCTAACTTCTGTTTTATGACAAGAAGGCTCTGCATCGAATATCGAAACTTTTTCATTCGTTACATCCCCTCCTTTATTACGCTCTGATTTACTCCGAGAAAATCGCCCTCAACTGCTCCACCGTCTCTTCAAAGGTAAATTTCTCATCCGTTTCCTGACACAAAAACTCGTTAATGGCACTGTTTTTCCGGATGGCATAGTCAATCTCCGGGTTAGAGCCGGACTTATAGGCACCGATATTAATCAAATCCTCCGCATCCGTATAAGTTGCCAGCGTGCTCTTAAGCTTACTTGCCAGCTGCTTATGCTCCTTTGATGCCACCGCACTCATCACTCGGGAAATACTCTGGAGTACATCAATGGCCGGATAATGGTTTTTATGGCCTAACTTTCTGGATAAAATCACATGTCCGTCCAAAATGCCGCGGGCCGTATCGGAAATCGGCTCGTTAAAGTCGTCACCGTCCACAAGCACCGTATAAATACCGGTAATGGAGCCTACCGCACCGTTTCCGGCACGTTCCAGAAGCTTTGGCATCTCCGCATATACACTGGGCGGATACCCTCTGGATACCGGCGGTTCTCCCGCCGCAAGACCGATTTCTCTTTGGGCCATGGAAAAACGGGTCAGATTGTCCAGCATCAATAACACATCTTTTCCCTGGTCTCTGAAATATTCCGCAATTGCGGTAGCGGTCTGCGCCGCCTTTTTACGAATAAGCGCCGGTTTGTCGGAGGTAGCGATGACAAGTACGGAACGCCGCATACCTTCTTCTCCCAAATCGTGCTCGATAAACTCTTTTACCTCTCGTCCACGCTCTCCGATGAGAGCAATGACGTTAATATCTGCTTTTGTATTCCGGGCAATCATACCCAGCA
>JAZUBD010000015.1:0-5256 GCA_045638305.1 Lachnospiraceae bacterium | reverse complement strand
GACAAGAAGATCAGCTTAAGCGTAAAGGCATTACTTGCTCCGGTTGAGGAGGAAGCAGTTGCAGAAGCTGAGGAAGCTGCTGACGCAGAATAATATCTTGTAAGAGAAATAAGAACGCCTCGATTGCCGCAGGGAGTCGGGGCGTTCCCTATATCCGGGTCCGGTTTTAGAGTTGACCGGACACAAAAGAAATCGCATGGAGGGTACAGATGGATAATTACGAACAGTTTAAAAAGGATGTATTTCAACTGACAAAAATCGACTTGAATGCGTATAAAGAGCGCCAGATGAAGCGCAGAATCGATGCTTTAATCGCAAAGCATAAAGTGACTACTTATTCCGCATACGTACAATTGCTAAAGAATGACAAGGAGCGGTTTGACGAATTTGTCAACTACCTTACCATTAACGTATCGGAGTTTTATCGAAACCCGGAATTATGGAAAGTTTTAGAGAAGGAAATTGTACCGGTGATTTTTGAAAAGACAAAGGCGCCGAAAATCTGGAGTGCGGCTTGCTCCACGGGAGATGAACCGTATTCTCTGGTAATGATGTTAAATCAGTTTCTCCCTCTCTCTCAGATACATATTATTGCTACGGACATTGATAAGCAGGTGCTTGATAAAGCACGTATGGGACTTTATAACGATAAGAGCTTAAAGGGGCTTCCGCCGGGGTTTTTGAAGAAATATTTTACCCAGGTAAACGAGCATAATTATCAGATTAACGCGGATGTAAAGAAATGTGTGGAGTTTAAAGAGCACAATCTGTTAAAGGATCCGTATCCGACGGCTTGTGATTTGATTGTTTGCCGTAATGTGTTGATTTATTTTACGGAAGAGGCAAAGGTAGATATTTACAAGAAATTCAATGAGTCTCTGCGTCCGGAAGGCTTCTTGTTTGTAGGCTCTACAGAGCAGATTATACAGCCGGCACTGCTGGGATACAAAACCTATCGTTCTTTCTTTTACCGGAAAGCGTAATTTTTTCAAATTTCTGTTGATTTTTAAAGAGAGATTTAGTATAGTGATTTATAGATATGAAAGGAGTTTTCGGTAGAATGCAGACAATGGTGAAAGTTGCCGTAGATGCCATGGGCGGAGATAACGCTCCGGCAGAGGTAATAAAGGGGGCTGTTCGTGCTGTAAACGAGGATAAGCGTGTCAGTGTCGTGTTAGTCGGCAAGGAACAGGTTATTCTGGAACAGTTACAACAGTATACTTATGATAAGGAACGAATTACCGTAGTACATGCAGAGGAAGAGATTACCAATGAGGAAGCACCTGTTATGGCAGTGCGTCGGAAAAAGGATTCTTCCATCGTAAAGGCAATGACTTTGGTAAAGAATAATGAGGCAGATGCTTTTGTATCTGCAGGAAGCACCGGGGCGGTGTTAGTAGGAGCACAGCTTATTGTGGGCAGACTTCCGGGAGTGGAACGTCCGCCGCTTGCACCGTTACTTCCGACTGCGAAGGGGGTGTCGCTTCTCATTGACTGTGGAGCTAATGTAGATGCCCGTTCGTCTCATCTGGTTCAGTTTGCGAAGATGGGTTCTGTTTATATGGAACATGTCATCGGTATTAAGAATCCTCGTGTTGCAATCGTCAATATCGGTGCTGAAGAGGAGAAGGGAAATGCTCTTGTAAAGGAGACCTTCCCATTACTTAAGAATTGTAACGAGATTAACTTTATCGGCAGCATCGAAGCAAGAGAGATTCCGGCAGGCTATGCGGATGTTGTTGTTTGTGAGGCGTTTGTCGGTAATGTTATCTTAAAGCTGTACGAGGGTATGGCTAAGACCTTAATGGGTAAAATTAAGGAAGGAATGATGAGTACGCTGCGCAGTAAAATCGGTGCGCTTTTGGTAAAACCGGCATTAAAGGAGACTTTGAAGGATTTGGATTCGTCTCAGTTCGGCGGAGCGCCGATGTTAGGATTAAAGGGACTTGTGGTTAAGAGCCACGGCAATTCCAAGTCGGACGAGATAAAGAACTCAATTTTGCAGTGTATTTCATTTAAAGAACAGAACATTAACGAAAAAATCAAAGACAGTATTTTAGTAAATGAAGCATAGAAAGGAGATAGAATCATGGAATTCGAGAAATTACAGAAAATAATCAGCGAGGTATTAAATGTTGACGCAGAGGAAATTACAATGGAGACTACCTTTGTGGATGATTTGGGTGCTGATTCGTTAGATGTATTTCAGATTCTGATGGGTATCGAAGAAGAGTTTGATATCGAAATCGCAAATGAGGCGGCAGAGGGGATTGTTACCGTTGCGGATGCGGTTGACCAGATTAAGAGTGCCCTGAATTAGGAAATTGCCGATAGGAATTAGGGGGTGTCGCCACGACACCCTTGTTCATTTGTTACGTATGATACAAGGAATAGGAAGAAAGGAGAAGAGGTCGGATGATGACGGAAGAGAATAGGTTAATCGAGCTTCAAAGGCGGCTCGGATACCGCTTTTTAAAGGAAGAATTGTTAGGTCATGCTCTGACCCACAGTTCCTATGCCAATGAGCATCATTTAAAGAGAGAAGGTAATAATGAACGCCTGGAGTTTTTGGGGGATGCGGTTCTTGAGATGATTTCCAGTGAAAGCCTGTACAAGAATCATCCACAGATGCCGGAGGGAGAACTGACGAAGCTTCGTGCCAGTCTGGTGTGCGAACCTACGCTTGCTCAGTGCGCGAAGGAAATTGATCTGGGTAGTTTTTTACTTCTCGGTAAGGGAGAAGAAACCACCGGCGGACGAGAGCGCAGTTCTATCTTGTCCGATGCGTTTGAGGCTGTCATCGGCGCAATTTATTTAGATGGTGGCTTTACTAATGCGAAAGAGTTTGTAGAGCGTACGGTATTGTCCGATGTGGAGAAACGGAAGCTCTTTTGTGATAGTAAGACCATCTTACAGGAATTGATTCAAAGCGGACATAAGGGGACGCTGTCCTATCGTCTGATTTCCGAAACGGGACCGGAGCATATGAAACGTTTTACGGTATGTGCATGTCTGGATGAAACCGTGTTGGCGGAAGGAGAAGGCAAGACAAAGAAGGCGGCGGAGCAGGAGGCGGCTTATCGCAGTATTTTAAAATTACAGGGATAGGTCAAAGACAAAAGAACGGGAGACGGGATATGTATTTAAAGAGTATTGAGGTACAGGGCTTTAAGTCCTTCGCCAATAAAATATTGTTTGAGTTCCATGACGGTATTACGGGAATTGTGGGACCGAACGGTTCCGGTAAGAGTAATGTGGCCGATGCGGTACGTTGGGTTCTGGGTGAACAAAGCGCAAAGCAGCTGCGCGGAAGTTCCATGCAGGATGTTATTTTCGCAGGTACCCAGATGCGTAAGCCGCAGGGCTATGCATATGTGGCCATTACGTTGGATAATTCCGACCACAAGCTTCCCATTGAGTACGACGAGGTAACGGTGGCAAGACGTGTGTACCGTTCCGGTGAGAGCGAATATCTGATGAACGGTAATAATTGTCGTCTTCGTGATGTGCAGGAGTTATTTTTGGATACCGGTATCGGTAAGGAAGGCTATTCTATTATCGGACAGGGTCAGATTGATAAGATATTAAGCGGTAAACCGGAGGAGCGTCGTGAGTTGTTTGATGAGGCGGCCGGTATTGTAAAGTATAAAAAGCGTAAGGCTGCTGCGGAAAAGCAGTTAGAGGAGGAAAAGTTAAACCTATCCCGTATTACCGACATTTTGTCGGAAATCGAGAAGCAGTTAGGGCCTCTTGAAAAGCAGCAGACGGCGGCAAAAGAGTATTTACGCTTGAAGGATGAGTTAAAGCAGGTAGAAGTAAATGCATTCTTATTAGAGCAGGAAAAGCAGGAAGCGGCGGAAAAGGATCTGGATGAGAAGCTTTCCATTGTTCAGAATGACTTTGATGAGACCTCAAAGGAATACGAAAGCAGCAAAGAGGACTACGAGCGTCTGGAACAGGAGTCGGAGGCTTTAACAGAGCTTTTGGCAGACAATGCGGCCCGGAAGAATGAACTGCAACTGGATATCCAGAAGAACGAGAGTGAAATCAAGCTCTTGATGGAGCAGATTGCAACCATCCGTGTGGGTGAGACCCATGTAAAGGAACGTAAGAGCGTAGTAGAAAAGGAGCGGGAAGAGAAGCACAACGAACTGGCCCGTTACAAAAAAGAAAAGTCAGACATTGACCAGAAGTTATACAAGTTAGAGGATACGAAGGAAGAGGCCGACAAGGAGCTTACGGAAATCAGAGAGCGTATCAATGGGTATGCCAATGAGTTGGAGAACCGTAATGCGGATGTATACCGTTTGCTTTCCGAAAACGGTACCATCAATACGAATGTACAGCGTTACCGGACCATTAAGGAGCAGAACCAGATTAAGAAGGCTACCTTGACCCAGAAGGTCCTGAAGAATGAGACCGATAAATCAGCGGCAGAGTCTGCGGTAGAGGAAGGCAGAAAGAAATTAGAAGAGATTTCGGATAAGATTTCTGAACGTTTGTCCGGCAATCGTGCGGATGAGGCGGAATTGACGAAGATTCGCGAAGAGTTAAACCGTATCCGTGAGTCCTATGAACAGACCCAGAGAGAATGTATTCGCGAACAGTCCAGAGCGGAGTCTTTAAGAAACATTTCCGAGCGTTATGACGGCTATGGCGGCGGTATTCGCCGTGTCATGGAGCAGAAGGACAGAGAGCCGGGCATTATCGGTGTTGTGGCGGATATTTTTGAAGTAGAAAAGCAGTACGAGACGGCCATTGAGACGGCGTTGGGCGGTAATATCCAGAATATCGTTACCGACACGGAAGCGACCGCAAAGCGCATGGTGCAGTTCTTAAAGCAGAATAAGGCCGGACGTGCCACGTTTTTACCGTTAGATGCGGTAAAGGAGCGGGGCGGTGCTTCCGAGGATGTGCGGAATGAGCGGGGCGTTATCGGTTATGCGGCGGATTTGGTGGATACGGAAGCTCGTTTTCAGTCCGTAATTAATTTCTTGCTTGGCCGGATTGTGGTGGCGGACACCATTGATAATGCATTACAGTTAGCAAAGAAATATAAATATTCCTTACGAATCGTTACCTTAGAGGGCGAGCAGTTAAATCCGGGAGGTTCCATTTCCGGTGGTGCCTATAAGAACGCAAGTAACCTTTTGGGAAGACGTCGTGAGGTGGACGAGGCGCAGAAGCGTGTCGAAGAGCTGGGAGAGCGTCTTGCTTCCATGGAGGAGCGCAGAAATAAGTCGGAGGCCAAGCGGT
>JAZUBD010000014.1:0-4663 GCA_045638305.1 Lachnospiraceae bacterium | reverse complement strand
GGCTGCTTAAAGCCTACGGTAATGACGTTACGCAGGAACGGAAGACCCTTACAGTGTAACGGTTCGCCAGGCTTCGTAGTTGCAATTTCCGGACAAATCTCGTTGATGATTTCTCTGTAGTTGGAATCCAGACAGGATTCTACCATAACCAAAGTATGGGTATCGGACTGGCGGAACAAGTAGTCTGCCTCATGTCTTTTATAGGCGGTATTTACGGTAACCAAGACCGCACCGATTTTCGTGGTGGCCCAGAAGGTAATGAACCATGCCGGAACATTGGTAGCCCAGATGGACACCTTGCTGCCGGCCTTTACGCCCATGGAAATGAGGGCCTTTGCAAACTGGTCCACGTCCTCACGGAACTGTTCGTAGGTACGTACATAATCCAGAGTGGTGTACTTAAATGCATACTGGTCCGGGAATTCCTCTACCATACGGTCCAGCACCTGGGAGAAGGTCAGATTGATCAACTCATCCTTTTTCCAAACATATTGGCCGGTACCGTCGCGGTTCGGGTACAGCGCTTTTTTCTTGCCCCGGGTCTTTTCAAAACGGCTCATGTAGTTGACAAAGTGGGTGAAAATCACTTCGTAATCCGGTAAATCTTCCATCCATTCGGTCTTCCACTCCAGAGAAATGAAGCCGTCGTAGTCAATGGAGGAGAGGGCACGCATAATGTCTCCAATCGGCATGGTGCCTTCACCGATTAAATTGTAGGTCTCTTTGTCGTCGGAGTCACGCAAATGTACATGCTTTACATAAGCACCGAGATTTTTGATGGTAGTATCCGCACTTTCCTCACAGTCGCGGTACGGGTGCTGTACATCCCATAATGCTGCCAGATAATCGCAGGCGAAATCGTCCATCATGGCACGGAGACGGGCGGTGTCGGCAAAGATACCGCTGGTCTTGACTAAGATAGTAACTTCCGCTGCTTCTGCCTCCGATAACAGTTCCGTTAAGCGGGCGCGCACCAGTTCCTCCTTATCCTGCAGGGCAACCACGGATACATACGGTACCTCGGCCTGCTTTGCAACCTGAATTAATTGCTGCATCATAGCAACAACACCCTCGTCCTCTGCGGACAAATCGCAGGAGGTATCAAAGCACGGAATGGAGAGCTTTTTTTCTCTCATCTGACGTACGGTTGCATTGATATTATATTTATGGAACGGACCGCTCTTTTCGGAGAGTGCCGGAACGAACGGTAAGTTATAAATTTCTATGCCTTCAAAACGCATATCCACGCCGGCTGCAAGCCATTCTTCCCAGGAAAGGTGGGACCAGCCTCTGGTAGAAAAGGAAAGTTTCATAAATTATGCCTCCTCGTAAACGATTTTGTTGATGGCACTGATATAGGCCTGAATACTGGAGCCGATAATATCAGTGGAGGTTCCTCTGCCGGAGTAGAGCTTTCCGTTACTGCGAAGCTTGATTACGGTTTCACCCATTGCCTCACGACCCTCGGTGACGGAACGGATTTGGAAATCATCCAATTCGTAGTGACAACCCAAAATGTTTTCAAGGGCAAGGAATGCCGCGTCTACCGGACCGTCGCCTAAAGCTACACCCTCTAAGGTCTGGCCGTTCTTTTCTAACTTCATCTGAGCCATGGAAGAAGCGGTGTTGCCGGCGGTAATATGATAGCTGGCTAATATGTAGGTGGCCGGTACCTGCATAGCAGAGGAAGCAACGATGGTATCCAGCTCCTTGGAGGAAATGGCGTCCTTGCGGGTAGCAATTTTTTGGAATGCTTCCCATACCTTTGCGCCGTCCTCTTCGCTTAAATCATAGCCTAATTTCTCCACCGCCTTTAATACGGTAGTCATGGAATCTTGTGCGGTAAGATTCATTTCTTCTACATTATCCTGTACGCCGTTATCAAACGGAGAATTCTTACTGCGGGTAGTTTCGCAAATCCATGCAATCTGCTTTACGATGCGATTCATTTCTACGGTACGAAGGTCGCAGGTGGCACCGAAGGATTCCCCTTTGGCAGCCAGCAAGCGTGCAACATTCGGTAAAGAAACCTGATTTGCGCAATATGCGGAAGCTTTGATTTCCTGTACACCGTGCTTGATTGCGGCAATGGCGCAGGCATCTGCCATGGCCAGCTCGTTGGAGCAGGAAAGACCGAGTGCCACATCCTTAAGCTCCGGAACGTTCTTATTTAATGCATCGAAGAATTCCGAGAACTCTTCCGGAAGCATTGCTCCGGTAGCGTCACATACGGTAATGGTCTTGGCACCTGCCGCGATAGCAGTCTTAACGGCCTGATATAAAAAGGCTTCATCACTTCTGGTGGCATCATCTGCGATAAACTCAACATCCGGGGTCTTTTCACAACAAGCGGTTACGACTTCCTCGATGGCCTTTAACATGGCATCCGGCTTCTTATGGAATAAGTACTCCATCTGTACCGGGCTGACGGAAGCAACAACCTGCAGACGCGGGTTTGCGGCTTCCTTTACCGCATTCCAGGTGGCCTCAACACTTTCCTTATTTAAAGAAACCGGCACGGCCACGGTGCTGTTCTTTACGGTAGAAGCGATGGACTTGATACGAAGGGCATCTACCTTCGGTTGGGTGATTCCTTCCAGCTCGATTACATTTACGTTTAGTTTATCCAATAACTTCGGAAGTTCGATTTTTTCACGGAAGGATAGGGAAAAGTCTTTCCCGGTCTGCTTTAATGTTGTGTCGCTGATTCTGATTTGGTTCATAATAATCCTCCTTGTTTCTTTTCGAAAATAAAAAAGCCCCTGAAACCATACGGTCTCAAGGACGAATAAACGATTCGCGGTACCACCTTGCTTACAGCCGCCTTACAGCGTACTGTCTCTCTCGGACTCAACCAAGCCCAAAGCCGATAACGAGGCTGACCGTACTCCACTACGCAAATAGAAATTCTTCGCAGAGTCGACTCGGGAGTGAGATTGCTAACTTCCATCCGTACCGGTTCGCACCAACCACCGGCTCTCTGAAACCCTCAAAAAAGAAGCATAATTCCGTCACAGTCGTTTGTTATAATCAAGAAATTGTGCTAATTATAACACGTCAGTGTGGCAAAGTCAATTGGTAAATTTATTTTCTTTACAAAAAAAATAAAAAAAGTTACAATAAAAGTGTAGTTTTCCCAAAATAATCCTTAGTATATAAGTGAAGGAGGTGATACAGGTGTTAGATGAAGAGATCATCGAGCTGTTCTTCACAAGGTCCGAAGATGCCATCAAGGAGCTGAAAGCAAAGTACGGCAAGATCTGTCTGCAGACTTCATATAACATTCTGGACAATTACTTCGATGCAGAAGAATGTGTGAATGATAGTTATCTCGGCGTATGGAATGCCATTCCGCCGACGAGACCGGACCCGTTGCTTACTTACGTATTAAAAATAGTAAGAAACGTGTCACTGACCCGTTATCAAAAGAATCATGCCCAGAAGCGTAACAGTTCTTATGATGTAGCGGTGGAAGAACTGGAAGAGTTTCTGGTGTCTCCGGACAGTGTGGAGGGTAAGATGGAACTGAAGGAATTGACAGGTACCATCGAAAGCTTTCTGGATTCCCTGAATGAGTTAAACCGGGTAATCTTTGTCCGTAGATATTGGTATTACGATAACTATATGCAGATTGCAAAGAAGGTAGGTTTGTCGGAGAAAAATGTGTCGGTAAGACTTACACGCTTGAGAAAACAACTAAAGGATTATTTAGAAGAAAGGGGAAACTTCCTATGAATAAGAACAAGATGGCAGAAGCTATCGATAACTTAGACGAAAAGTATGTAGTTGAGGCAGCAAACTACAAAGCAAAGAAGAAAAACGTACGCCCGGTAGTCATGAGTATTATGGCTATGGCAGCATGCCTTGCATTGATTCTCGGAATCGGTGTGGCTCGTAAGAATGCAGGTACGACTCCGGTGGCTGAGGCTGCAACCATTGTATGTATTGATGTCAATCCGAGTATCGAGCTTTCGATTGATAAGCACGATAAGGTAACTTCCGCAGTAGCGTTGAATGAGGATGCGCAGGTAGTACTGAACGGAATGAACCTGGAGAATGTGGATTTGGATACCGCTTTGAATGCGATTATGGGGGCGCTGTTAAAGAACGGATATCTGGATGAAGTGTATAATGCGGTGAATATTTGCGTGGAAGAGAATGATACGGACCGCGCAACCGAACTGGGAGAGAAAGTTTCTAGTGAAATCAGCAGTATTTTTAATGAGAATGATTTGATCGGTGGAGTAAACACCCAGGTCCTTTCCAAAGATTCCGAGTTGAAGGTGTTGGCTGACAGCTACGGTATTTCCGTTGGTAAGCTCAACCTGGCACAGCAGGTGGCAGAGAATATGAATCTGTCCTTAGATGTAGCGGTTACCTTCTCTATTTCCGAATTGTGGGATCTTTTAGAGGCAGACAGTGTGACCTTAATTACTAAGGATGAGGCGCTTCAGATTGCACTTGCGGATGCGAATGTTTCCATGTCCGACCTTACGATGGTAGGCCAGAAGGTACAGGAATCCGCAGGTATCTATACGTATACCGTTAAGTTTACGGTAAAGGATCAGATGCAGTACGAGTATAAGATCAATGCGGTAACCGGAATGATTATTACCAGTGAGTTCAGCATGATTCCGACTGCAACCCCGACCCCGACCGCAAC
>JAZUBD010000013.1:0-2293 GCA_045638305.1 Lachnospiraceae bacterium | reverse complement strand
TCCAACACATTCCGGTACACCTGACGATATTCCGCCGCCCGTACCAAGTGATGTTTCTCCAGAAAAGCCGCTTCCATCTCCCGCAGCCTCTCTTCCACACAAAGACGCTCCAAAAATTCATATAACGCACGGGTACGCTCTCCGGCGGTCTTTCCCTCCGCAAGGGCTCTTCCGATTGCGGATAGTTCCCCGTAAATTCTCTCACGCAAGCTGTTTAAGTATGCCAAATCCACATTCTGTCCGGTGCGGTAGCGGTATTTCCACTCGCCCTTCCACATCCGTTCTCCCCGAATGCCGCAACCGAGACAATAGTTTTCCAGTACCGCTACTTCCTCCGGTGTATATTCCGTCAGTCCGCTCTTTAAATAACGAAACACAGACTCGTAGGAAAATCCAACCAG
Source organism: Lachnospiraceae bacterium (assembly GCA_045638305.1). GTDB lineage: Bacteria > Bacillota > Clostridia > Lachnospirales > Lachnospiraceae > SIG307. Next base: position 1,892 of record JAZUBD010000013.1, on the reverse strand, counting down.
AGCATTCTGCAGTACCGCCCGGATCAGGGCAATGCACGGATTGTGGAACATCTTCCGCTTACTGTCCAAAAACACCGGCACACCGGCTTTTCGACATTCTTCCTGTAACAGTTCCCCGTAACCCGCGATATCTCCCGTCACCACCGCGATTCTTCCGTAACGTAAGCCCTCTGTCCGTACCCGTCCGGCGATATCCGCCGCCACAAAAGCCGCCTCTGCCTTCCGGTTCATCTTGGCATACAGTAAAATACTGCCGTCGTTTGCACATTTTGCCGGCACCGGATATCGGAATAAACCTCTTTCCAACGCCTGAAGCATTACATTTTCCGAAAAGCGCGGCAAGTCGCCTTCTGTCCCAAGCACTTCCGTTTCTACCGGACAACCCACTTCCTCTGCCAACCGTGTCACCACCGCTTTTGTCCGAAGGGTCAGGTAAAACAACCCATGTTCCGCCTCCGGCCCTCGCAAGGCTGCCACATCGGCAGTCAAGGTCATATAACACCGTCCCGCATGCTGTAACAGTTTTTTTAGCAGTCCGTACTGAGACGGCGTAAACCCGGTAAATCCGTCAAAAAACACATCACAATCCTTCATAAGCAAGGACTCTCCGATGACCTCCGCCAACACATCCGACACCGTTTCCGTAGCTAGATATTTCCCTTCGATACTCTCGACAAAACCTTCATAAACTGCCGCAATGTCCGACAGCTTTTTATATAATACCGGCTCATCCTTTGCGAGCAAGCGCATTTGCTCCAAAGCCTCCGGCGTAATTCCGTATTGATAAAACTCCGAGATTAACGACTTCATTTCGTCAATAAATCCCGCCTTTTTTGCATTTGCGGCAAACACACGCAGTTCTCCCGCAAGTCGTCCCACCACACGCTTGATCAGCAAGCTCTTTCCCACATCACTTAACAATTCTCCCGGTACGATTCCCAGTTCCTCAAACACACGATAAGAAAGGCGCAGGAAACTAAGCACCTCAATATTTGACATGCTCTTTGTTTCACTGCGCGTAATTAAATCCTTCATAGTCTGCAGGGAAAACTGCTCCGGCACAACAACCAGAACCGTCCGTTCCGGGTGCTCTTTTGCCGTTTGCAACACCTTCTTATAGAGCCGTTCCGTCTTTCCCGCACCGGAAGCTCCCAAAATAAATGTAAGTGACATACGAATAAAAACCCCTTTTATCGAATATCTTGTAACAATAACATACCCTTATGAAACCTATAGGAGGCTTCTATGGCAAAAACACGAATTATCGTTTTAAAACTAAAAAAACTCCTTCGCATCGGCATTCCTTCCCTACTCGCTCTCGTCTTACTCATACTGTTGATTGTCTGGCTCGTTTCTCCGGAAAACGATAACAGCAACAGTGGAGAAAACGTTACCCCGACCGCAACTACCTATCGTGCCGGAGTCTACAATTCCGTCATCGAGTTGGGAGATTCCTTTCTAAATTTAGAGGTGGTGGTAGATACCGACCACATCAACTCTGTCCGTTTGGTCAACTTAGACGAAGCCACTGCCGCCATGTACCCGCTCATGGAGCCGGCTGCCGCAGACCTTTCTGCCCAACTGTCTTCCGGAGTTGCCTTGGAGGAACTCACCCTCTCCGAAAGCACCAAGTATACCCAGACCCTTCTGTTGGAAGGAATCAAAAGTACGCTGGAGAAGGCAGTGGTAAGCGAATAACTACATATACAAAGCGAAAGCCGCGCAGAAAACTGCGCGGCATATTTCTCATTCGTATTTTACAATACTCTTTTGTATATCACCATGCTCTTTCGTACGCTTCCGTGCTCTTTTGTACTTCATCGTAGTCTTCGCCTTGGTACTTCGTCATCTTTTCTTTTGTAACTATCCCGGAATGCCGTTTCCTGTATTTT
>JAZUBD010000012.1:0-4473 GCA_045638305.1 Lachnospiraceae bacterium | reverse complement strand
TTTCTTCTTCCTTCCGTCCGTAGAACTCAGCCAACGCCGTTACAATCGGAAGCGCCTGTGTATTCGGATACAGGCGGAGCGGGTCTGCCTTGTAGACTTCAACTGCTTTCTGTACGCCCGGTGCCGGCGGATACGGGTTCTCATTCGTATTCAATTTTATAATTGTCGGATCCTCCGGCTGTTCTCCCGGAACGTACGGAGCTATTTTTCTTAATTTATCCTGCCAACCTGCCATTATTTGTACTCTCCAATCAGCTTCTCAAAGCTCGGAAGCGAGCGTTCAATCATCGCATAGTCCACGCAATATGCGATACGTACGTATCCTGCACAGCCAAATGCGCTGCCCGGCACAATCAGAAGATTGTACTTTTTTGCAGCCTCAGCAAATGCCTTATCGTCTCCGCCCGGCGCCTTAACAAAGAGATAAAACGCACCCTGCGGCTTAATGCATTCATAACCGTAAGCAATCAGACTGTTGTACAGCAACTCACGGTTGCGGTTGTATACTTCAAGCTCTACCTTGGCATCCAGACAACGTGCCACTACACGCTGCATCAGGGACGGTGCATTTACATAACCCAGGATACGGTTTGCAACAGCTGCAGCACCGATTACGTCATTCGCATAATCCAGTTCATCCGGAATCACCAGATAACCGATACGTTCGCCCGGAAGAGACAGAGACTTACTGAAAGAATAGCATACGATGGTATTGTTGTAGTACTTTGTAAGGTACGGAACCTCTACGCCGTCATAAGCCAGCTCACGATACGGTTCATCCGCAATCAGATAAATCGTATTTCCGTACTCTTTCTGCTTCTTTTCCATAATCTCAGCGAGCTTCTTGATGGTTTCTTCAGAATATACCACGCCGGTCGGATTGTTCGGAGAATTCACGATAACTGCCTTGGTCTTCTCATTAATCATCTGCTCGAATTCCGCGAGGTTCGGCTGGAATGTCTCAGTATCCGGACTTACTGCACGGAGAATACCGTCAAAATTCGATACATAGTTTTTATATTCACCGAAATACGGAGCAAAGGTCAGAACCTCATCCTGCGGATTCAACAGTGCCCGGAATGCAACATTCATACCGCCTGCTGCTCCGACACACATCATAATATTTCTCGCACTGAAACTTGTACCGTGAGTCTTGTTCAGAAAGTCCGCAACTGCCTGACGGCAATCTTCGTAACCTGCATTGCTCATATATCCGTGAACCAATGTCGGAGCTTCACTATCGATAATCTCCTTAATTGCCTCTTCAATCTCCTTCGGCGGTGCTACGCTCGGGTTGCCGAGACTGTAATCATATACATTTTCTGCACCGTAAATACCCGCAAGACGCTTGCCCTCTTCAAACATCGCACGGATAACCGAACTTCCCTGTACTAACGCTACCATTCTGTCTGCTATCATAGTATTTTCCACTCCTGACTGTTTATAATTCCCGTCCGCAACGGCTGCAACGTTCTTTTCCTTCAAACGTCACATATCCGCAATCCGGACAGACAATGCGCTCCGGAAAGATATCGCGTTCCAATACGGGATATTCCCCGTTCTCATCGCAAATATCCTCTTCATCCTCTTCCGGCTCCGGTTCGGAAAGACCGAGTGCGGCGCGTTCCGCGGCAATCCGTTTACGCTCCCGTTCTTTTTCCCACTCAAGCTCGGAAATATTTATTTTTTTCTTCGGAAGAAGTTTTGTAAACCAAGCCATATTGACTCCTTACTCTGTATTTCCTCTTGCGCATTCCCATTCAAATAAGTATACCAAATTCATAGAATTTGTCAAATATCGCGACCCCTGAGAGAATCCAATGCACCGTATACATCCAGATACCCCCAACCGGTTTCCCGATTCGCATACGTTCCCTGTAAAGAGCGGCGTGCACCGTTTATCAGAAGCCTGCGAAGTTCGACCCCATTCAGGTACAGACGCCGTCCGCGCACCAGAGCATACTCCATAATTAATGCACATGCACCGGCAGTAGCCGCTGCTGCAATGCTCGTACCTGAACGGACGGTGTAACCGCCTCCGTTGCGTGGTCCGACGATATCCACACACGGTGCTGCAATATCAGGCTTAATCCTCCTGTCTCTTGTATATCCGCGTCCGGAAGCAATGTAAGTTCCGTCTGTACGGTAATCATACCCGGCAACTGTAACAGAATACCGATTATTAGCCGGTTCTACTAATGTCGTGTCCGGGTCCGGTGTAAGGAAATATGTCCCTTCGTTCAAAAACGCCCGAAGCGGAAGCCATGCGTCAAACACCGTGGAATATTCCGTCTCATAAAACACCCGGACCGTCCATATTCCTGCCGCCGGACGGCAAAAGCGAAGCAATATCAGTTGTTCTCCCGAACGCTGCTCTATCTGCTCGTAGGATACCGTAAGAGATGTCCCTTCAAATACAAAGTCTACAGAAGTAGACCCCTGTGTTCTTGCGGGTATCTGTGAAGTTGACTCTCCGCTTGGTGAAAAGACGCCTACCGAAAAAAATCCGGGAGATTCACCCCAGATTGTCATAGAAAACCCTCTTTCCTCCTCGGCAACGCGGATTTGCACATCCTCATACCCCGTCTGTCCCTGCTGACTTTCTTCCGGTGCTGCAGCGGCCGTTCCCGGAACCCCATTGAAAAGCCCTCCTCGGTAATGTGCCTGCGCACTCCCTTGATTCCCGCCTGCAGTAACCGCGCAAAACCCGGTTCTTGAAGTCAGCTCATCCAACATCCGGCTTATAATATCCGTTCCGTCATGGGATTGTATGTTGGATCCCACTCCCAGACAGATCACCATAGGCCTTCCCGCTCTCCTTGCCACCTCCTGAAGATAGCGTATGCCTAATGCAATGTCATTTTCCTGAAAACACAATGTGTCTTCTGCCACACAATAGTATTCTTTCAGATAACGCTTGGCTGTTTTCAGTTTTACCATGACAATTTCAGCCAAAGGTGCATATCCTGTAAAATCTTCCATTAATTCTTCTCTCCCGCAGGCAATTCCGGCCAGGAATGTACCATGCCCCTCTACGTCAGTAGTATTTACTACTTCTAACGGCTTTTCACTTATTAATGCCTGATTTAACATTTGTCTATTGTACTCTGTTCCATATCCAAATCCTACCGGTTTTACCCCGTTTTCCTGTGTTTGATCCCAGATTGCTACGATTTTTGAACTTCCGTCCTCATAGCGGAACGCCGGATGCGTATAATCGATTCCCGTATCTACAAAACCAATCAAAACGCCCTGTCCACGCAGATCCAGGCTGCTTTGGCGCCTTACTCTTCCGATTCCGGAGCTTTCTGCGCTTGCAACGTCCAATAATCCGTATAATTTTGGTATCGAACTGAAATCAGTTTCTCTCTGACGGTAAAAATTCAAATCTGAAATCGAATAATATACCACTGCATAGCTATTATCGATGATCTGAAAACACTCTGTGTTCGATTTTTGTATCAGATTATCGATATTTCCGTCAAATCCGGCAAAAAAATCGACCGTATCTTCCGATATTATACTCTGTGCACATGCTTCGCTGACTTCCATCTGCTCTACTTCCGTTTTTTCTCTCAGCATATTCTATGTAACCACAATACAAATGTTTATCCACACAAAAAAAGCCCTTGCAAAGCGCCAGTGTTATTAACTGCTCTGCAAAGGCTTTCGTGTGGATAAACATCATAAATTAAACGGACTATTATTTCTGCAATGTCCTGCTAAAACAAGTCAAACAAAGTCTCATTAAACCATTCATATCCCAAATTTACGTCCGGAACAACATCATAACTCATCAGCATTCCTGCTGTCAGCCAGAGAAGCACCAGCAACAACACAATAATCGGAATCCAAAGCCACATATGCTTCTTTTCTTTTTTCTCCGTAACTTCAGCCCCATCCTGCTGTGCGAGCTTTTCCAGATCAAAATCCAGTTCCGGAAGCGGTTCCTGCTCTGCTTCTGCTGTCTTCTGTACAGTAACAACTTCTTCTACCGTTTCGCCGTTTAATGCGGCTGCCACCTCAGAAGCAGCAATATTATAGCGTTTCTCTTTCCCCTGTTCAAACTCTATTACTTCAACTGTTTGTTCAGGCACCTGCTTCTTCGGCTCTTCCTGCATCGGAGGCTCAGTCTGACTTTCTTCCTCTGCATGCACCTCTTCTTCCTGTATCGTAACCGCACATGTACCCTCTTCCGTCTGTTTCACAATATGTACCGGTGCTTCTGTCTGTACCGGAACTTGCGGCGCTGCTACGTTTACGACAACAACGACCGGTTTTACCTGAGCCGGTTCTAACTGGAATTCCTGTTGCAGGATACGACGGATTTCCATCCGCAATTCCGGATTCAGTTCCTCCTCAGCGGTTTCCTGATAAACCTGGACTTCTCCGTTCGAAACCACCTGAACACTTTCCTTTTTAATCTCTGTCATCTCTTCCTTATGAACCGGAACGGGTTGAACGGGCACGGAC
>JAZUBD010000011.1:0-11366 GCA_045638305.1 Lachnospiraceae bacterium | reverse complement strand
GGAAATCGAGCTTGACGAAAACAGCAAGGAACTGCTGGACCTTCGTTTGCAGCAGTTACAGGAGCATTTGTCGGAGCACCCGTCGGTGACCGTGACCTATTTTAAACCGGACGAAAAGAAGTCCGGCGGGGCCTATGAAACGGTAACCGGTAAGGTGAAGAAGGTGGATGGATATACAGGGGAGTTGGTGTTTACGGATGGGAGAAGGATTGCGCTGGGGACGGTTATTGAATTGACCTGAGCGTTACAGATTCTTCTATTTTCGGGAAATAGTTGACTTTCTATATTAAAAGTGCTATTTTTAATTTGTAACCTATTTTACGTTACAAATTAAAAGGAGGGCTTATGAAGGAATATATCGAGAAAAGTTTAAGACGCCCTGTTACCATTGAAGAGAATGTGGATGTATGGAAAAAGTTGCCGTTAAAGTATAGGGGAAACTACAACCTGTATTCCGTGTACTTGAATAAAATCGAGTGGTTGATTGCGCAACCGAAAGAAGATTTACGATTGACCGCATTACGGAATGACCGTAATCAGATTGAAAAGGCTTCGGGCTTAAATTGTGCGTTCTACTTTACGAAACTGAATCATTATTCGAAGGATACGATGATGAATGAAGGGATACCGTTTATTGTGGTGGAGAAGCAAGTGTATCTTCCGTTTCTCGGAATGATTTTATCGGACAAGGATGACAGAAGATTAGCGCCGGTTCGGGAGATTTCATTTTTGACACAGAAGCTTTTGTTGTGCGCGCTGTATGAGAGATGGCAAGATATGAATGTAACGAAGATTGCGGAGAGGTTGGGAGTTACTAAGATGTCCGTAACCCGGTGTCTGGATGAGATTGAATATCTGGAGATAGATGTGCTTGATACTACAGGGAAAACGAGGAAGGTAACTGTAGAGCCGGATACAAGAAAACTATGGGATAAAATCAGACCGTTTTTGAGAAATCCGGTGATTACCAAATATCAATTGGCACTGGATATCTGCTTGGAGAAGAAAGCCGGGATATCTGCACTCTGTGAGTATTCGTTACTTTCGGATAATCCGTATCCTACTTATGGGATTACAAAGAAAGAATTGAAGGAGACAGCCTTAAAGGAATATAGACAAATCGCAGCAGGTGAGGATATGGGCTGTGAGGTGTTGGAACTGGGGTACTTCATTGATTTTAACGGAAAGCAGGTACAAGACCCGTTGAGTGTAATGTTGTCGATGGCTGATAAAGACATGGAGGATGAAAGAGTACAGCGGTGTGTAGATGAAATGTTGGAGGAGTACGTATGGTAAAGGGACTGGATGTGTTTCGGGAGCATTGCAGGGGATTTGAGGACCAATATGTTTTAATCGGGGGAGCGGCGTGTGATGTGTTGTTTACAAACAATGTGGGTGATTTCAGAGCAACAAGAGACCTTGATATGGTACTGATTGTAGAAGCTTTGACGCCGGAGTTTGGAGAATGCTTTTGGGCGTTTATAGAAGCAGGTGGATATCGGAACAAGGCGACAAGTGCCGGAACCCCGCAGTTTTACCGGTTTGACAAGCCGGAAAATGACATGTATCCCAAAATGATTGAACTATTTGCCAGAACCGAGTATGTGTTAAAGGGGGCGGATGGTTTGACACCCATTCATGTAGGGGACGATGTGTCCAGTCTTTCGGCGATTCTTCTGAACGAGGATTATTATAAGATACTGCTTGAAGGAAGGACAGTAGTACAAGGACTATCTGTTTTGCGACCGGAGTATTAGATTTTGTTTAAGGCGAAGGCATATTTAGATTTGAACGATAAACGGACGTCCGGTGCAAACGTTGACTCACGTGATATCAAGAAACATAAGAATGATATCTTAAGGATTCTGACGGAATTTATGTTGGAACGTGTCAGTGAATTACCGGAGGCGATACATAATGATATCAGGGAGTTTGTTGGAAGGTTGGAGGAAGAGCCGTTTGAGAGTAATCTGCTGAAAGGCTATGGTGTAACAGGAGAAGAATTGGAGAAATTGCTTCGAGAGACTTACAATGTAGAACCATAAAATTGCTGAAGAGGAATGAAAAAAATGCTTGCCATTTTTCCCTCTTTCATGTACAATAGATTGGTACGTTAAGTGTACCGTTTCGTTTGTGGTGTACCATGTTAAAGGAGTGCCTATGAAGGGAATTAAGGAGCATATCAAAACAGGGCAGTACAAGACCGTATACCTGCTTTACGGGACGGAGATGTATCTGCGCCGTCTCTATACTTCCAAACTAAAGGCAGGAGCCCTTGGCGGGGGAGACGAGATGAATTTGTCCGTGTTCTCCGGCAAAGATACCGACTGGAACGAAGTACGGAATCTGGCAGAGACCATGCCTTTTTTTGCGGAGCACCGCGTCATTGTTCTGGAGAATACCGGAGCCTTTAAAAATGCGTGTGATTTTGCGGATGAGATTGCGAACCTCCCGGACACGGTGGTACTGATATTTAACGAGTCCGAGGTGGACAAACGAAGCCGGATGTTTAAGGCTGTAAAGGACTGCGGCTATGTCTGTGAGATGAACGGCCTTAGCGAGGAAGATTTAAGCGTTTGGGTTGCCCAGCTTTTAAATAAAGACAGCAAGAAAATCAGCAGGGACGATTTGCGTGTACTGTTGGAACGCATCGGTACCGACATGGAAAACATCGAGACTGAAGTAGAGAAGCTGGTTTGCTATATCAGCGACCGGGAAGTGGTGACGAGGGAAGATATCCTGACGGTGACCACGGAGCAGATATCCGGAAAGATATTTGCCATGACGGACGCCCTCGGAGCGAGGAATAAAAAGCTTGCCTTAGAGCTTTACCATGACCTGCTTTCCGTGCGGGAAAAGCCCATGACGGTGCTGTACCTCATGGTGCGCCAGTGCAATATGATATTGCAGGCAGCGGAGATGAATAGACAGGGACTGGACCGTTCCGCCATCGCATCCAAAGCCGGAATGCCGCCCTTTGCGGTTGGCAAATGCCTGTCCCAGGCAAAGAACTTTACAAAGCAGCAGCTCCTGCATCTGATTACCTACGGAACAGAGCTTGAGGAGCAAATCAAAACCGGACGCATCGACGAGCGCATTGCAGTAGAACTTTTCCTACTCACCGCCGTCGGCGCATAATACAGGGTACTACAGCGTAAGCTGTTACCATAAATATACGGAGACGTATCGAAGAGGCCGTAACGAGACTGACTCGAAATCAGTTTGCCTGCAAGGGCACGAGGGTTCGAATCCCTCCGTCTCCGCTAGTAACGATTAGACTCTAATCCGCTTGGATTGGGGTCTTTTTGTTTAGGACATCGTCGAGAGAATGGTCAAGGTGCCAAAGAGGAGTCAGAAAAACAGCGGTTCGGGTGTCAGAATCTGAATGGTCCGGTTTTTGGCAAGTATGGTCCGTTAGGAGCAACTTTTTGAAAGAATGGAGACGCTTTTCGGACACCTGAGGAATATTGTATAGAAAAGAGTAGTATCAGACATGAAATTAGTGTTTTTGAGTAGTAGGAAGAATACTGTGGTATATTTGTTACTATTCCACGATTATTTTCTAAAACTGTGGGATAGTTAAAAATAAAGAGAGGACGGAAGCCTATCTAACGTTTATTAAGAGTAGCACTGAAAGGCAGGATTGTTTACTGCTGGTTGACAGATAGTAATAAAAATGTTAGAATGGTTTAAAAAATATCACACATCAGGAGAAGGTATGGGAATTTCAAGAGAAGAGTGGTTAAAGCGGAAAAGCAAAAAGTTAAGAAATAGAAAATATAGAGAAAAAGGTGTTTCCAGGGGAAGTGCCGGAGTAAATGCATGGACGAAGACGGGGAGATATGGATATTTTGAAGAAGAAAGGTATGAAGATTCTGCACCCCCAGTTTTTAGTTTTTTAGAAAACACTGAGGAGACTATTGAATATTTTCTTGGATATATTCGCGAAATGATGAAAGGGATATATCGCGAAATATTTTATTTCAATGCAGCAGCTGTTCAAGAAGTTACACTGGATGCCTTGGCATATATTATTGCTTTATCAAAGAACTTGCGATACAAGAAAAGGAATAGGTTTACTATTAGTGGAAATATACCGATAGCAGAAGAACCCAAGAAAGTTTTTAGTGAATCTGGTTTTTTGGATTTTTTTAAAACAAGAAGTAATCGCCTTCCGAATAATACAGACAGATTTAATTTGATATACGGGAATCGTAGTAGTGGAGAGTCGGCTAAGAATGTTTGTATGTTTGTGATGGCGGCATTGAAAAAGGACAGAACGTTTACCCAAGATTTACAGAACAATTTGGTGGAGATGATGTTAAATGCACATTCACATGCATATCGAGATGATGGAATAATGGAACCAACATGGTATTGTTGCTCGGAGTATAGTGGGAATAGAGTAAGAATCACATTTTTGGATACTGGTTTGGGAATTGCTAAAACTGTAAAGAAGAACTATTTTGAAAAAGCCAGACTATTTACAAATGATTCAGATTTGATGTACTCTGCCTTTTGTGGAGGATTTAGAACTGTTACAAATGAAGACCACAGGGGGAATGGTTTACCAAGTATCTGTGAAAGTGTATTAAAAGGATATTATAGTAGATTTATGGTTATATCTGGAAGTGGATGCGTTACTTTGGAAGAGGAAAATGGGAAAAGGATATTGACAAAAACTGAATTTAAACATAAAATATATGGAACCATCTATGTTTTTGATATTGTGGCGTGAAAGGAGAATGTGTCATATGCTGATTACTGTTGCAGTCGATTTTTCTGATGTACCAGATGGAAGAACTCCGGCTGATAGTGATTTTTCGGGAGAGAGGTTTAGAGAAGAACTACTAATCCCAAAATATAAGGAAGCAAGAGAAAAAGGTGAAATGTTAGATATAGATTTTGATGGTTGTTACGGGTGTCCACCATCTTTTCTCGAGGAGGCTTTCGGAGGGGCAGTGAGGGTACATGGAATGGAAGACATTCTTGATAGTATTACTGTGATTGCAAACGAAGATTATACAATCCCAGTAAGAATAGAGAAGTATGTTAGAGAAGCAAAAGAGAAACGAAATAAACCTACTAGGAGAAAGGGAAAAAAATGAAAATTGAGCGCAAGGGTAAAACAATTTTATTTATTCTTTTTATGGTTGTGGGCAATATTTTGCTCTTTTGTTTGGGGATAGGTAAATGTGGGTTTAAAGAAGGTTTTTTCGATACTTCATTAATGGGGATAATAGGATTTGATATTACAATTCTTATTTCTGTATATTTGGTTCAGAATCTGATTGATAAAAGAAGACGGAATGAGTATATAGTTAAATTGCTGGACTTCATTGTAAGAGATTTTGAAAGTCCAGACTTGTTTTCTCACGACGAAAAGATTAAAAAAAATGTCAGACAGGCATATATCGAGAACAGATTGTATTACCTTAAAGTAGCTGTGCCAGACAATGTTAAAGAAGATATGAATGAAGTGTTCAAAATGTTTTCAGAGGCAAGAGAATATTTTGATGAACATACAGATACAAAATGTGATGACATTTTCTATCAGAAGAAAAGGGCATTGATACTTGGTAAGATATCAAAAATCCAATTGGGTTTGTACGGGTTTAATATTGAGGAACGAAAATAGTGTCATTGAATAAATTACGAAGCACTCACATTGTGGGTGCTTTTCTTGTGGAGAAATTTGTGACTCGGAGTCTTTTACTTTCTTGTTATAAAAACTTTTTTCATGCTAATCTTGTATATAGTAGTGTAGGGACAAAGGACAGAAGGGCTGATCAATGAGAGAAGAGAGTAAATTAATCAAGAAGATAATAAAGCATGGCGACCGGGATGCTGCGGATGAACTTGTGAGGCGGTATTATCGGGATATCTATGCCTTTTCTTACCGGCAGACCGGGGATAAGGAACATGCGATGGATTTGACACAGGAAATATTTATTGCCGCATTAAAGGGAATCTCGTTCTATGATGAAAAGAAAGCAAGGTTTCGGACTTGGCTTTATACGATTGCGTCAAATAAAATAGCGAATTATTATCGAAGCAAATATCATCGGCAGATTGAACTGGAAGTATACGGAGAAAACCCGGAAGAGATGCTTGGAGGCTATGAGCAAGAGGAAAGTATACTGCAGAAGATGCAGGACGAGCAGATGGTTCAGAGGGTGATGCAGGTGATTGTGACATACGGAAACGAATGGGTCCGGATATTTCAGATGAAGATGTTCCTGGACAAAACATTTGGGGAAATCGCCGAAGAATTAAAGCTATCCGAGAATACGGTGAAAACCAGATATTATACCATGTTGAAACGGCTTAGAAAGGAGGTCCGGAGATGAGAGAACAGAATTGTGAGAGTATGAGTCTGACCGAGAAAGAAATAGAGGAACAGATAAATTGTATTTTAGAGAAAGGTTTGCCGCCTCGAAAAAGGAGGATTGATAAGATAAAGGAGCGGTTCATCGGTCCGGGCTTTTCGGTGATTTTTTATAACTCCAAATTAATATTTACGGGGAGTCTTTTGGTGTATTTTTGTTTGATTTATCTCTGCGATTTTATTGGAACTTATGTGAAGCATGAGGAGTATTTTACAATCCTCTTATATCCGTTGTTCCATTTGGTGTTCCACATGTTGTCCTATTGGGCAGAGGAACAGGAATCGGTGATATGGTTGAAAGAAAGCATGCATTATTCCTTTCAGTATATGGTCAGCTTGCGGATGTTCTATGTGAGTATGTTTTCGGCGGCACTGAATGTTGTTTTATTAAACAGTGTGGGTTCCTTTGAACATATCGGAAAAGTGAATATGGTGGGGCTGAGCAGTCTGTTTTTGTTCTCGGTTCTGACGGTGATGTTATGTGAGAAAACAAAAGGGTCTCGGGCAGTTCTCTTTACGGTCGGTCTGTGGTGCCTGGGATGCCTGATCCTTACCGTTTACGGAGAAAAGTTAGGTTTTCTTTTGTTTGAAGTAATGCCCTTCACAGCACATATGATGATGCTTGTATTTTGTTTCGGATTATTTATTTACTATTTTGGAAAGGTTGGAAAAAGATATGCTTACACTTGTGAATATTAGTAAGAACTATGGAAACCGGACAGCGGTAACGGATATTAATTTGAATATGGAGTGCGGTTTGTACGGGATGCTGGCACCCAACGGAGCGGGTAAAACGACCATCATTAAGATGATTACAACTTTGTTACTGCCGACCTCAGGAGAGATATTGTACAATGGGACCAATATCTTGGACATGGGAGCGGCATACCGGGATGTCATCGGGTATCTTCCGCAACAGTTTGGATATTACAAAAACAACACGCCGACACAGTATTTGGAGTATTTGGCATGTTTAAAAAAGATGCCAAAGGAGCGTAGAAAAGGCAGAATCAAGGAATCGCTTGAACTGGTAGGGCTTTCGGATGAGGCGCATACGAAGATGAGGAAGTTTTCCGGTGGAATGATTCAACGAGTCGGAATTGCACAGGCCATGTTAAATGACCCTAAAATATTGATTCTGGATGAGCCGACTGCGGGACTTGACCCAAAGGAGAGAGTACGATTCCGGAATATCATTTCCATGTTATCGAAGGATCGGATTGTGATTTTGTCCACCCATATTGTGTCGGATATCGAATCCATTGCCAATCAGGTGATTCTAATCAAAGAACGGCAGTTGTATAAGATGGATACTGTATCAAATATCTGCACCGGTCTGGAGGGAAACATCTATGAAATCGAAGTGCCGGATGCGGAATATGAAGCCTTTACAGAGGCGCATCAGGTACTGGCAGCCAGACAGGAAAACGGTAAGATGGTAGTAAGATTCTATGAAAGAGGAGAACAGTGTCCGGCAAATGCGGTTTTGTGCAATGCCAATTTAGAGGATGTGTTCTTGGTGACATACCAATAGGAGGAGCCTATGAAATTTTTGTTATACGAATGTAAGAAACTGTTAGATATCAAGCTTCTTTTGTTGCTTGCGTTATTTACCTTTTTGTTTTACAGCATGTTCATGAGAATTACTATTCATCCGGAGGACAGTGCGAGTTGTGAGGCACAGGAGGATCTCGCCTCATTTTTGAGGGAGGACTATGGAACCGGATTGGACTTTGAAGAGTTTGGTGTGTTGGAAGAACTGCAACAGACTCAGATAGAAGCACTTGATGAAATGGTGCGGGAGAGCAGTATATTACAGGAGGCTGACATTACAACCTATGACCAGTTACGTGATTATGCCGAGGAGGATACTACGCTAAGAGAAGAGGAAAGTCGTATTATGTTTGAAGATGGGATGCGTCATGTGTTTTTGAAACAGGAGATTGAGTCTGTGCATGAAATGGTAGAGAGGCTTCCTATCTATGGCGTTGAGTTGGGGAAGGAGGCAGAAAGTGCAGACCAGTTTCTTAGGGGTAGGTATGGTGGCAATTATACGAAAGATGCGGTAACGCGTGTGGCAGAGGTAATCGGAGAGAATCATATGACCTTGCTACCTCGAAATATTTTATTTCATCTGGAAAAAGATTTTCCTCGTTTGGGGATATTACTTATCATTTCCTGTTTGATTCTTATTTTGCCGTATCAGATAAAAGAACGGCTTGCGGGAGTAAATGCATTGTGTGCAACCACAAAAACCGGACGAGGCATATGGAGAAAAAGATACAGGGCAGCATTGCTTGCGTGCCTCTTGGTATGTTTGATGCAGGTTGTAGCATTTTGCTTCGTATTGAAACAGTCGGGGGCTTTACAGTATTGGAATTATCCGGTAAACGGAAACAGCACCTATTTTTATTGGTTTGATATGACCTTTGGGATGTATCTCGCGTTAAAGATTGCTTTGTATGTGTTTCTGTGTCTCTGCATGACGGCGGTATTCTTTCTTGTGTCCA
Organism: Lachnospiraceae bacterium; assembly: GCA_045638305.1. Lineage (GTDB taxonomy): Bacteria > Bacillota > Clostridia > Lachnospirales > Lachnospiraceae > SIG307. The sequence goes on along the minus strand of JAZUBD010000011.1, from coordinate 2,468 downwards.
GAATATCCTCCAATTATGTGGTGGGAGTTGCCATCGGAGCACCGATTACTGCGCTTTTCGGAGCTTTGACCGTGGGATTTACGGGGTACTTTTTAGCAGTAACTCGAGGCATCGGATATAATCTGATACGACCGATAGGATTTGGGACGATACTGTTTTGTGCTGTAGTTGTGATTCTGTATGTGATGAATAAAAACGACAAGAGAAAGGATATCTTGGTATGATATGGAGACAAGAAGTGAAAAAGCTCCTCAAGCATCCGCTTTTGTGGTGTTTGCTTTTGGTTTTTATGGTATGGAATCTCTTTCTTGTTTTTGGAACACTCGGAGTATCCGGGGCGGAAGGACAGGATTATCATGAAATACAGGAAGAAATACAAAGGAACGGAATAAATGAGGAGTATTTCAATGAGAAAAGAGGTCGGTATGATACACTGGATATGCTGGTGGTAAGGGACGTCAAGAAAGAGATGTTTAATTACTATCCCACCGGAAGCTATCAGGAGTTTATCGATGAACGGTACGAGAAATTAAATCTCCGTGTGAAGGAAATTATTGAGACGAAGGAGGCAGACGGGATTGTGTATCCGGGAGATGCGTTTCGACTGCATACGAAGCTCTATGTTACCGTGTTACGGACGGTGTTTGCGGAAATGTCCATACTGGTGTTGTTCGCAGTGTTATTCATTATGGACTATGAGCGTATGAACCGAACGATTGCACTGACCTATTCTTGCAAGATAGGGCGGAAGCTGCAGCTTACCAAATGGTGTGCGGGAACTTTTGTCGGAGTATGTTTCGGCGTGGTGATTCTTACAGGAACACTTCTTCTGTGGTTCCTGCTGGTGCCGTATCAAGGTTTTTGGGATATATCCGTATCAGCGGCTCTCATGACAGAACCGAGAGGAATTTTCCACTATCCTTATGTTACCTTTCATAAGATGACTACTGCTCAATATCTGGCGGCAACGGTTGCGATAGGAATGGTGCTGGTATTGATTATCGGCCTGATTGCGGGCGTTATACAGACCTTGGTGCATAACAGTTATCTGGCGCTTGCATGTGTAGCGACGTTTCTATTGACCGGACTCTGGATTTCCGGTATCGGCACAGCAACCTGGTTGGATGTTGTGTTGGCCTGGAACCCGACAGACTTATGGTATCGTATGGGAAATTGGTTTATGGAAGGAAGCCTTGTGAGTAGTTTTGAAGGCGCAGAGATTATCTGTGTGTGTGTACAGATGGCGTTTTGGAGTGTGATGGGAGTGGGGGCGTATCGGAGGTTTTTGAGGAAGGATTGGTGAAGAAGTTAGATATGTTTAGAGGGATGATGGACCTGCCGGGAGGCAGGTCCGTTTAGTTTAGTAGAGAGAGCTGGAAGCATAGTAGCACTCTTGACTTAATCTCAAAAATACCATATAATTATTTTACCGAATTAATTCGGAATATTTTTATTCCGAAAGGAGTGATGCGATATGAAGAAACTTATTAAGTTTCTGATGAAGCCACTCTGTATCTTGTTTGAGTAAAGCGAGTTTACTTAAAGATACATACAGCAATATTCGGACGGGCACCTATGGGTGCCTTTTTTATTGCGGGAATGTACGATGGTGGAATGAAGAAGGACTTACCAAACGGTAAGTCCTTCTGTTTTTTATATCATAGACTCTTCCCAACATTCCGGCACCTTAAGACCAAAGATGGCAGCCACTGTCGGTGCAACGTTTGCAAGCCCGAAGTTGCCTTCTTTGATGGTGTAGTTGGTGTTTTTATCATAAATGATAAAAGGCACCTGATTCAGGGAATGTGCGGTACGAACCTGAAGTTCGCCTTTCTTGTTCTTCTCAAGCATTTCGTCTGCGTTGCCGTGGTCAGCGGTGACAAGTAGGGTGATGTTGTATTCGTCAACGACCTTCAGAAGTCTTGCGAGAGCAAGGTCCACAGCTTCTACGGAGGTGATAACGGCGTCCATGTTGCCGGTGTGGCCTACCATGTCACCATTCGGGAAGTTGCAGCGGATAAAGTCATATTTTTCGGACTTGATGGCTTCGATTAAATCGTCTGTAATCTCTGCGGATTTCATCCAAGGACGCTCATCAAAGGATACCTTATCGGATGGAATTTCTTTGAAGGTTTCCAGTTCTTCGCTGAATTTCTCGCTCTTGTTACCGTTCCAGAAATAAGTGACGTGGCCGTACTTCTGGGTTTCGGATACCGCGTATTGATTGAGCTTGTGGCTGACAAGGAGCTCGGAAAGTGTGTGTTTAATATCCGGCGGGTTAACAAGATATCTCTTCGGAAGGTTAAGGTCACCATCGTACTGGAGCATTCCTGCGTATACCACATCCGGGCGGGCACCACGGTCAAAGGCGGTAAAGGTTTCGTTATCAAACGCCATGGAAAGCTCTAATGCACGGTCACCACGGAAGTTGAAAAGAACTACGCTGTCCCCATCCTTGATTGCACCAA
>JAZUBD010000010.1:0-5845 GCA_045638305.1 Lachnospiraceae bacterium | reverse complement strand
GTAATTGAGAGAGTCTTTTTGCAAGCCATGACAAATGAACGCCTTTTATTTGTATGGTTTTAAGGTAAAATAGAAACAAGAAAGAGCGTCCAACCGGACGGGCTTTTTCATGTTTCAATTATCTATTCAGAATCAGCTTGGTTAACTCAACCGGCTCTACAATCTTGCCATCCTTGTAAACACGCATGTTACCGGAAGCGATTTCATCGATTAAGATAACTTCGTTGTTGTTGTAACCAAACTCAAACTTAATATCCCAAAGATCAAGACCGATGGACTTTAAGTCATCAGCAACAATCTTGGTAATCTTTAAGGTCTGCTCCTTCATGCTTGCGAACATCTCCGGAGTCATAACGCCGAGAGCTGCAAGACCCTCACCGGTTACAAGCGGATCGCCCAAAGCATCGTTCTTGAAAGTACACTCAACGTAACCGCCTTCTAAAACGGTACCGTCAGCCATGTACTCACCGTATCTGCGCATGAAGCTGCCGGTAGCAACCAAACGACAGATAACCTCAAGACCGTGACCGAATACAGTAGCAGGAAGAACTTCCATGGTAGCGTTTTCTACATCAGCGCCTACATAATGAGTCTTGATGCCGGCCTTCTTTAATAATTCGAAATAGTGAATGGAAGTCTGAAGATTAGCCTTACCGATACCCTCGATGGTCAAACCTACGGTATTCTCACCCGGATCAAAAACGCCGTCCTTACCGGTACAATCGTCCTTGAACTTTAACATTACATTACCGTTGTCGAGAGCATAAACATCTTTTGTCTTACCTTCATAAAGCTTTTTCATTTTCATATCCTCCTGCGTTGGGAATAAAGATTGTTTCAAATAACATAGATACTATATCACAATTTTTTCTGCTTGACAATTTATTTTTTTGCAGAAATATAATTTTTTTTAAGATAGACAGTTCTCCCCCCATGTGATACAATACTTCTTGTGCAAATTAACAAGAAGATTCTATAAAGAAGGTTTTAATTATGAAGAAAGAATGGAAAATAAAAGAGTATCTGGGTGACAAAGAGCTCTACTTGAAAATGTTAAAAATCGCAATTCCGATTTCACTGCAATCCTTAATCACCGTCGGCATCAACCTGATGGATACCATCATGCTGAGCAAAATGGGAGACGCACAGATTTCCGCATCCTCTCTGGCCGGCCAGTTTATCAACCTGTTTATGATATGCTGTATGGGTATCGGTATGGGTGCATCCGTTCTCACCTCCCGGTTCTGGGGCATGCAGGATAAAACTTCCTTAAAGAAAACAATTACCATTATGCTACGCTTCGTGGTAATTTTTTCCTCTATTTTTACAGCGGTTACCATTATCTCGCCGGAATGGATTATGCGTATTTATTCCGATGAAACGCCGATTATTACACACGGTATTACCTACCTGAAATGGATGATTCCGACCTACATCTGTACCGGTCTTTCCCTGACCTGTACCATTGTACTGCGTACCGTAGGTCAGGTTCGAATTCCGCTGTATTGCTCCATTTCCGCATTTTTTGTAAACGTATTTTTCAACTGGGTATTTATTTTCGGTAAGCTCGGCGCCCCTCGCATGGAAATCGGCGGTGCAGCTCTCGGCACCTTAATTGCCCGCGTATTTGAGCTTATCTTTATCTGCGGCTATTTCTTCTTTATTGATAAGCGTATCCGCTACCGCTTAAAAGATATCTTTATGAAATGTCGGGACCTTTTAGGTGAATACATACGCATCAGTATCCCGGTATTAATCAGTGACGGACTTTTGGCCTTCGGCAACAACACGGTAGCCATGATTATGGGCCGTATCGGTGAGACCTTCGTGGCCGCAAACTCCGTGACCACCGTGGTACAGCAGTTAAGCTCTGTTCTTACCACCGGTGTCTGCAACGCCAGCGGAATTATTACCGGTCATACCATGGGAGAAGGTGACATCAAAAAAGCCCAAAAACAAGGGTATACCTTCCTATTCATCGGCTTTATCATCGGTTGTTTCTCCGCACTGGTTATTTTCCTTCTTCGAGGTCCGATTATCAACTATTACGACGTATCCGCGGAAGCCAAGACCATTGCCTGGGATTTGATGAACGCCATTATTATCATCAACATCTTCCAGTCCATGAACTCCATCCTGACAAAGGGCGTACTCCGGGCCGGTGGTGACACCACCTTCCTCATGGCCGGCGACATCCTCTTCCTTTGGGTCGCTTCCATTCCGTTAGGTTACCTTGCCGGACTGAAATGGGGCTTACCATCCTTCTGGATTTATACATTTTTGAAAATTGACCAGATTATCAAATGTATCTGGTGCTACTTCCGCTTACGAAGCGGCAAATGGTTAAAGAAGATTAAAGGACAGGCGTAATGCCTGTCCTTTGGTTTGTCTGATAGTATATTGTTTTATTTGATCCTGTTATAACTCATAGTCCTTTCTTTTTTTATTATTTGTTATACCTCGTAGCAATCAAACGATGCTTCGGTTGGGGTTACACGGAAGTCGATGGCAAAGTCCCAGTAATCCATATAATCGATGATTCTGACTCTATCACCGGTCGTGTAACTGAGGCTACCATCCGTATTTACGATTCTGCCGTAGGTTCTATCTGCATCAAATGAAGCCAAACGTTCCACAGAGATTGTCCGACTATACAAATGTACCTTTCCATCCGTATAATGCCAAACAATACATACTGCATCAGCGCGTGCTACCCATCTGTCCCCTAAAGAAAAATTAAAAGACTCGGAATATTCATACGCCGTGTATGAAGAGGTTGTGGCCATCGACTCCATCCTTTCACCATCAATGGTGCCTACTATCAACTCATCTGATAACTCTGCAATCTCTGCTTGTGACAACTCACGTACAGTTACTCCTTCTGATGTTACTGTTATACTATTTTCAGCCGCTTGTGCAATACTGCAATCTGTTATCAGTACCAACATCATTACAATTAATGCAAGCAATACTTTCACTTTTTTCATAAGAACCTCCTCATGAATATTAATGTTCATCTTCAGATTTCTTCTTAATTATGCCTGTATTTGTTATAGACATCTCATCTTTTTCTTCTTGCATATATCTGCTCCCATACACTACCCTCGGCACCTGCCACGATATCGGAATTGCGACTAAAGTAAACGAACAGCACAATACCATCGCAATGATACAAGTTCTCTTTCCCGCTTGCTTGTAGTTCATCACATTCCGAATCCGCGCCTTTATCTCCCCGTTTCCGTAACCGATGGCAACTCCACGCACCTTACTTAACCGGCAGGAAAGTTCCACCAGTGAGCGGGCATATTCCTCCCGGAAGTCTTCGCCCTTTTGTCGCAAGACCGCTTCGTCGCAGGCCACCTCCATATCATTGATGAACAAACGATAGGCAAACCATAGAATTGGCTGAAACCAGAACAGTCCCAGAAGACCTATCGCAAGATATTTCATCCAGACATCCCGTCTGGCGATATGTACTCTTTCATGCAGGATTACCGGTTCATAGTACATTTCCTGCAAGGAAAACGGAAGATATATTTTCGGTGCAAATAGCCCGAGCGTAAAGGAAGCATTAATTCGATCCGTAACATAAACTCCTTCCCGTATACGGATACTTCCTACCAGTCTCCGCAAAAACAAGAGATAGTAGAACACCATTCCGAATACTACCACGATTGTCCCTATACACCAACCGTATCTCATCCAAAATACAACTGTTTCATCAACAACTATTTTAGGATAATTGAAAAAACGATCCGGCACGCGCCGGTCAATCATCGCAATAAACCGCATTACCAGATTATACCCAATATTCACCGGTATCGCCGTCCAAAGCAGATAAGAAAACAGTCTCGGAACCTTCTTTCGCAGTAGGAATCGGAGGGGTAACAGGCACAGAACAATAACGCCCAGTTCCATTCCCCGACTGAATATCCATAAAAAAGCAACATTCGACATAAATGTACCTCTTCTGTAGTTTTGATGTTATCTTTTGTCACATTTTATCGGATACTCATCCGAATTTTCACGTGAAAATCTATCCCAGGTAAACTGAGTGTAACATAGAGCTTACTCGCCGTCAACCTACCATAGTTTGGTTTATTCCCCATGGCGTAGTTTAGTGTTTTTAGAGTTTAGCGCAATTTCGCCAAATAAGGGATGTTTATTGTTTTTAAATATTTTTAGGAAACAATACATTTGCATTTTCGATAATAAAAAGGAGGCATCGGAATCTATCCTATGCCTCCAAATATTTGTTGCTATCCGAATAACGAACTCTTACTTAAAGTACTTCACACCGGAAGCAAAGATTCTCTGATCCTGATCACCGTAGATGTTGACTGCTACAGAGTTACCGCGACGCTCGGAGTGCGCCATCTTACCGAGAACACGACCGTCCGGGCTGGTGATACCTTCGATTGCGAAGTAGGAACCGTTCGGATTGAAGTCTTCGTCCATGGTCGGGTTGCCGGCAAGGTCAACATACTGGGTTGCAATCTGTCCGTTTGCTGCAAGCTTTTCGATCCACTCCTTGCTTGCTACGAAACGACCTTCGCCGTGGGAAGCCGGGATGGAGTAAACGCCGCCCAACTCTGCCTCCATGAGCCACGGGGACTTGTTGGTCACAACCTTGGTGTATACGGACTTGGAAATGTGACGTCCGATGCTGTTCATGGTAAGGGTCGGGGAATCCTCCTTCTGCGGAGTTACTTCGCCGTACGGTACCAAGCCAAGCTTGATGATTGCCTGGAAACCGTTACAGATACCGAGAACCAAACCGTCACGCTGCTTTAACATATCGTTTACCGCATCGGTAATCTTTGCATTACGGAATGCGGTTGCGATGAACTTACCGGAACCGTCCGGCTCATCACCTGCGGAGAAACCGCCCGGGAACATGAGAATCTGTGCATTACGGATTTCCTTCTCGAATGCATCTACGGACTCTCTGATGTCCTGCTCGTTGCGGTTACGGAATACCACCGTACTTACCTCTGCGCCTGCATCACGGAAGGAACGCATGGTGTCATACTCACAGTTGGTACCCGGGAATACCGGAATGAATACACGCGGCTTAGCCACCTTATTCTTTGCTACATATACAGTCTTTGCATCAAATAACGGATGCTCGATCTTCTCTTCCTTTACACCGGATCTGGTCGGGAATACCTTCTCTAAGGTATTGGTCCAAGCATCCAGAGCCTCTTCGATGGTTACGGTCTCGTTACCGTATACAAACACCGGTGCTTCGGTTACGGTACCGATTGCCTTGTAAACCAAACCGCTCTCATTTAATTCATCCAGACAATCCTTGGAAATTTCAGCAATGATTTCACCGTATGCCGGAGCAAACAATTCCTGAGCGCTTACTGCATCGGAAATCACCGCACCGAGACGGTTACCGAATGCCATCTTGGAAACAGCCTCTGCGATACCCTTTGCACCGAGAGCGTACATGGAAGCAATCTTACCGCTCTGCGCCAGCTTCGTAATCTTGCTCATCTGGTCAGCAAATGCAGCGTAATCCGGAAGGTCGTAGGAATCCTTCTTCATTGCGAACTTTACAAGTACGTTGCCGGACTTCTTGAACTCACCGGTTACCACATCGGAGGTCTTTGCCATGTCTACAGCGAAAGATACCAGGGTCGGCGGAACATCAATATCCTGGAAGGAACCGGACATACTGTCCTTACCGCCGATGGACGGAAGGCCAAGCTGTACCTGAGCCTCGAATGCACCGAGAAGTGCAGCTAACGGCTCACCCCAACGCTTCGGATCGGTACCTAAGCGACGGAAGAACTCCTGGAAGGTGAAACGAATCTTTGTATGGTCACCACCTGCTGCT
>JAZUBD010000009.1:0-9730 GCA_045638305.1 Lachnospiraceae bacterium | reverse complement strand
CCTTTACTTCCTTACGGTTACAACAATACTTTACATCCTTGCCGTAAAGCTCGCTGTATGCCATTGCGGTCGCAACCGCAAGCGGAATGCCCTTGTAGGCCGGTCCGAACAGCACATCAAAATCATCACCGTAGGTATCGTGAATTGCCTTAGCGTAATACTCACCGAGCTTACGAAGCTGGCTACCGGTTACATATGCACCCGCATTCATAAAAAACGGAGACTTTCTTCCGCTCTTTAAGGTGAAATCACCGAACTTCAACACCTTACTGTCAACCATAAACTCGATAAATTCCTGCTTGTACTGTTCCATGTCATGTCCTCCTGTGTCGTTAACAATCATTTTGCTTGCTTCATTTTATCACAAGTGGGCTGGAAATTCAAGGAGGAGTTGGTTAAAATGTCCCCTACGGCTCCAGTCTTCCCGTATCTCTCGGAAACAGCGTTGCACGGCGCACATTTTCCTGACCGAGAAGCTTACTTGTAAAACGCTCCAAGCCCAGGCCCAGACCACCGTGAGGCGGCATGCCGTACTTGTGCATCATAAGGTAGCTTTCAAAGAGGGACAGATTCATTCCCAGGCGTTCCATCTTCGCCACCTGTTCCTCATAAGAATGAATGCGCTGGCCGCCGGTGGTAATCTCCAAACCACGGAACAAAAGGTCAAAGCTTTCCGTCACCTCCCGGTTCTCCGCACTTTCCATGGCATAGAACGGACGCTTCTTACTCGGGTAATGGGTCACAAATACAAACTCGCTGCCGGTCTTCTTCTGTATCAGCTCGCAAAGAAGCTTTTCTTCCTCCGGTTCAAAGTCCTCGTAGTCCTTAATCTCTCTGTGATATTCCTTTGCTACCAATTCCTTTGCTTCATGAAACCGAATAGCCGGTATCTCCGTCACTTTTTGGAGTTTCACTGCCAGCAGTTCCAATTCATGAGTGTAATTCTCTTCCAAGTACGCCATAACCGCCCGCAGCATTGCAGTCTCCGTCTGCATGATTTCCTCAAAGCTTTCTATATAGCCCATCTCAAAGTCCACGCTGGTGTACTCGTTCAGATGTCTTGAAGTGTCGTGCTTTTCTGCCCGAAACACCGGCGCAATCTCGAATACCCGCTCATATACCCCCACCATCATCTGCTTGTAAAACTGCGGGCTCTGGGCCAGGTATGCTTCCCTTCCGAAGTAACCGACACGGAAAATATTGGCTCCGCCCTCTGCACCGGAATACACAATCTTCGGAGAGTGAATCTCCGTAAAACCATTCTCCTGCAAAAACTTCCGGATACCGAAGGTAATGCCCTCTTGAATTTTAAAGATTGCCCGCTCCTTTTCGTTTCTGAGAGTCACCGGACGGTAATTTAAAAGATTCTCCAAGGAGGTGTCCACCAGCTTATTATTGATTACAATCGGGCTGGCCTCGCAAGGCTTTGATAAAATCTTCACCGCCAGTAAATGCAGTTCATATCCGGTGTGGGAACGTTCCTCCGCCACCACCTCTGCCGTAAAGATTACGCAGCTTTCTTCCGTCAGCTCCTCCAAGGAAAAGTTCGCCTTCTCCTCGGAATAAATGCACTGTACCACCTGTCTGGCCGTCCGTAGAAGCACAAAGGCAAAGCCTCGCATCTTCCTGATTTTATAAATGCTGCCATGAATCTGTACCGGCTCTCCCATGTGTTCCTGTAAGCACTCCGGTGCTATCGCTTTCTTTGTAATTTCTCCGTTCATTGTTCTCATACTGTTATCCTCTTTTCTGCGCTATCCTCTCCGAACCGTACCGTGCCATAGCGCAGACACAGCCGGTCATCGTAACAATATTCGTCCCAGCTTTCTTACATCATCCGTAAGGACATCGTCTTTCTGTCCCATCATATCGCCCCCTTTCGAGAATATAGAAAAAGCCACACAAAGCAGAAAATATAATCTACCTTATGTGGCTCCTTGCATATATTACGATTCCACATAGGCACAACACGTAAAGCGCTTGCACCTATGATACTTCACAGATACAAGCGCTATCGATCGTCGTCCCTATTCAACTTTGCAAGTTGACTGTTCAGGTTCATCGTAGCACCTCTCGTTTCATTTTTTCTGAGTATAGCACTACGAAATCGGAATGTCAAGCTTTTTTATTTCTACTCCACCGGCCAGAACAATTCATCCAAGGTCCGGTTCAAAGCCTTACAAATATCGATACAAAGGCTGATGCTCGGGTTATAATTGCCCGCCTCAATCAGTCCGATGGTCTGGCGCGCCACACCTATCTTTTCCGCTAACTGCTCCTGAGTCAGATCACATTCCACCCGGGCGATTTTCATACGCTTATTCTTCATGTGTCGCCCCCTCCTGCTCTAAGCTCTTCTTTTCAGCCATCTTTGTTTTATAATCTGCCTGCTCCTCGGAAATCTTAATAAAGCCACTCATTAGGAAATAAAATAAAAGCCCGAATCCAACTCCCATTCCGAGAATCCACAAAATACCGGAAGCATGGAACGCTCCGTCATAATACAAGTGCTCTCCTCCCGTTGTAATTCCGAAGAATGCGGCACCGAGCGTTGTTGCAAAAGCCAGACGTTTTTTCCCCATCTGCTCCCTCTTCTTTCCGCCCCATACCATCCATCCGTTCTTTAAAGTCGCCACGGTGATGATAAGAGCCGGAATCATTACAATAATAAGATAAGAATACACCCAGAAGAAACACTCCGCTGACAGCCAGTGCCAACAGTTCGAGTCCGTACACAAACCACGGCACCTTGCAAACCACCTTCACAATCACAGAGAGTATCATAAGCAATGAGATTACATAATACATCTTCCCATAAAATCCATTACTCTCTTTCTCGATACGTTCATCCGGTTTCAAATCCTTTAACATAATTTAGCCTCCCAGAAAAATATAGTAACATGTTCTCTCATGTTCTGGATACATCATATCACACCTTAATTGTAAAACGAGATGCAACCGGGCTGTAGTGCTCCTCAACGCCATCACATAAAAGAACAAGAGCCCCACATCTTCCGATACGGAGCCCCTTTATCATTCTTACTATGAAATTACTTCAAAAGCTTCTTCAACTTCTCTACTAATTCCTTTGCCTCAGCCTTGTCTACCTTTGCTACCTCGCATACCTTATCAACGGCAGCGTCTACCTTACCGTTCTGTAAAAGCTTCAACACATCGTCTCTCTTGTCAGCCGGAATCTTTTCTACCACATCATCCAGCTTATCATCAATTGCATCCAATACCTTATCTGCTACGCCGTCATCCAGCACATCCTTTGCCTTACCGGCCAATTTGTCTAAAAATCCCATATTAACATCCTTTCCTGCAGTCTTCTGCATCTGTTCTTTCGTTACTCTCTTATTATAAATCTACTCTTCCCCAAAGTCAATGAATGCTCCTTGTCGGACACAGAAAAATCATATTCTGAACACAAACTTATTCCGCCTTTAAGTATTCCACCATCGGTTCGATATACTTCCGGTCGGAGATGTCATAGGACTTCCCGATCATTTCCGCCATGATTTTCTCGTCTTCGGTCTTATCCTTCTTGCCTGCCATCATCTTCGCAAACATCTTCATCATCACCTTTGAGCTCAGTTTCATCTTCTCGTAACGAAGACCTCCCGGGCAGTAGAACACAGATACTTGTTCCCATTCTTCTTCGGTAAAGTTTTTCGGAAGTGCTTCTGCAATTTCGGGATTTTCCGCCGGACTTGCTCCTACCGCAAACACAACCTTTTTCTTATCCTTCCACTGTGACAAATTCCCCTTAAACCATCCCAGCTTTCTTATCATTCCCGCATGACACCAACTACCGAATACAATGGCATCATACCCGGAAAAATCCGTCTTCTCCGCTTCGTCAAACGGTATACAATCCCCGCCGGTTTCCACAGAAAGCCACTCTGCATACTGCTTGGTAAAACCGGTCTGTGATACATAAATAATCGCTGTTTTCATAATTAACATCCTCCTGTTTCTCTGCTATTTCCTTTGGCTTCACTGATTCTCGTCCTTGATTTCCACACACTTTCCCTCCTTTTCCTGCACAGCCTTCATCTTCATCAACTTTGTCTCCAACTTTGACAGGGTGAGAAATGCATATTTCGCCTCTTCCTCTTCTACTCCGTCAAAAAGCCCGGTCATAAACTCCTCTTCCTTAGCCCGGTACTTTTCTCCCATTACCGCCGCATACTCCGTCAGCGATATCCTGAGCTTTCTCCGGTCCGCTTCATCCGGGACCACGGATACAAAGCCTTTCTGCTCCAGCTTATTGAGAATCTGCTTTATATTCTGGTGAGAGCTGCCCATTACCTGCGCCAAGTCCTGCACCGCAGGCGCTTCTCCCTGAAACAAATTCATACACGCCATCAGAAAGAACTGCTTGCTGGTAATCTCCTCATAAAAGGTATCTCCTACCGCCTGCAACCGGTTCTGAAGCGCAAACAAAAGCCCGAACAGCGCATACCGTCCATCCATTTCCGCCACCACATCCCGCGGTGACATGCCTTGCTTAACCTTTTCCATCTTCCCTCCTATGCAATATGTAATATATTACCTATTTGGTTATTATAATCTATTGAATATGCGCTGTCAAGTATATCTCCAGAAGAAAGTCAAAAACTTCCAGCATTTTCTTTATACATAAAGGGAATGTCGCAGCAGAAACTCCCCTGTTGTCCCCGCTTTTACATGTCTGTTCATCTTTAGCCGCTCATTAAAAATCGTTATACCATATGTTTTTTGCTTTTCCCGAAGGGTCGCGCTTTTAGCGCAGTCGAAATCACCTTCTAGAACGGCTTAGGCTTGAGGACGCCCCCGAAAGGCTTAGCCGTTCTTGAAGGAAGTTTGACGGAGCGTTGCGACTTGCAAAAAATATATGGTATAACGATTATTAATGAACTCGTAATACACAGACATGTAAAAGCGGGATGCCACAGACCCTTCTGCGACATCCCGCACATATTACTCTTCAAACGGTGTATAAGAGAACCACTCATACTCCGCAGTTAACGGCATGTTACTCGGATCAAACGGCTTTAACCAGGCGTCTACACCTTTTCCGCACCATGCGTTCATCATAATCTTTCCTCTAGTCTTCGGAATATTATTAGTTGCGGAGTATACCTCCACACCATCCACAAACCATACAATCTTATCCTCATGCCACTCAAATGCATAGGTATGGAACGCCTCCGATGCATCAAAGCCAAGATCATGCATATGTTCATGATTACCTCGCCCGTTGGTGTAATAGTTAAACTGTACCTTCGTGGTATCCTTCCCTAAAATTTCGATATCAATCTCATCCCACGGATTTTGATCCGATGGGCCGGTGTAGGTAAAGAAGGAAGACACCACACCATCATTCTTAATGGCCTTCATAGATACTTCATATCTGCCGTAACCGTAGAACTTCCTTGAGCGGTACTCTGCTCCGGCATACGGAATACTTCCGCCTGCTGCATCTTCGCTGATAATAAGTTGCATCTTATTATCGTTAAAGGTGCAATTGGATTTCCGCCAAGTGACATTAAACGGATTACCATTGGTCCAGCCGTTGGCAATTTCCGTAATTGCGGAATTGGAATTTCCATCCTTAAACTCCACATACAGCGGCTCGCAAGGTGGCAACGGCGTAGGCGTCGGGGCCGGAGTTGCCGTCGGCTTCGGAGTCGAAGTCGGCTTCGGAGTTGCCGTCGGGGCCGGTGTCGCAGTAGCCTCCGGCGTCTCCGTCACTACCGTAGCGGTCGGGGCCGGAGTTACCTCCGTCTGATTATCCTTTCCACAGGAGCAAAAGAACACAGCGCAGGCCATTATTATCAAAATTGTCTTAAGCTTTCTCATAGTTAAAACCTCCTTCTGTAACAACTCACATACAGCTTCTTAATTATAACATTTTCGACCCGTTATAACTATCATCCATCGGTCTTTTCTATCAGATTCTTGCCTTTTCTTCTATCGCCCTATTTTACACAGCCAATTAAATCGTTAATATCCTGAATACCGTGACGCTCCATATATGCCGCAATACCATCGATTACCTCAAGAGTAGCATATGGATTTACAAAGTTTGAGGTACCTACCGCCACTGCGGAAGCACCTACCATAAGGAACTCCAACGCATCCTCTGCCGTACGGATTCCTCCCATACCGATAATCGGGAGCTTAATGGCATTTGCCACCTGGTATACCATGCGCACTGCTACCGGTTTGATGGCCGGGCCGGAAAGTCCGCCGGTCTTATTTGCTACCGCAAAGGTTCTGCGCTCCACATCAATCTTCATACCGGTCAAGGTATTGATAAGAGATACCGCGTCCGCACCGCCGGCTTCCACCGCACGAGCCATCTCGGTAATATCCGTTACATTCGGGGAAAGCTTCATAATCACCGGCTGCTTTGCTACCTTCTTCACTGCCGCCGTAATCTCCTCCGCCATCTTCGGATTCTGACCGAAGGCAATACCGCCTTCTTTAACATTCGGGCAGGAAATATTGATTTCCAAAAGATCCGCATTGGTATCCGCCAGCTGCTCCACCGCATCTATGTAGTCTTCTTTGGAACGTCCGCACACATTTACAATAATCTTCGTATCATAATCCGCAAGGAACTTTAAATCACGCTCCTTAAACACCGCAAGCCCCGGATTCTGCAAACCGATGGCATTCATCATCCCGCCGCAGGTCTCTGCAATACGCGGGGTAGCATTGCCCGGCCACGGCACATTGGCAACACCCTTTGTGGTAACCGCACCGAGACGATTCAAATCAACAAACTCACCGTATTCCATACCGGACCCGAAGGTACCGGAGGCAACGGTTACCGGATTCTGTAATGTAACACCTGCAATATTCACCGAAAGATTCATCGTTATTCTCCTTTCTACAGCTCGATATCCTCTGCGTAAAATACCGGACCCTCTTTGCAAATTCTCGTGTTATTTACCTGAGAATGCTCGTCCACCTTCGTGGTCTTGCACACACATGCCAGACAGGCACCGATACCGCAGGCCATACGCTCCTCTAAAGAAAGCTGTGCTCTTGCGCCCTGCGCTGCCGCATATTCCTTAATACCGCGAAGCATCGGCTTCGGTCCGCAAGCAAAGAACAAATCGCCCGCAACATTCTCTGCCTTCATGGCATCCACTACATTTCCCTTCACACCTACAGCGCCGTTATCGGAAGCAATAATCACCTTACCGTAAGCTTCAAACTCCTTTGCAAGGAACGTATCCGCATCTCTGTAACCAAGCACAATCGTCTTCTCTCCCGGAAGTGCCTTTGCAAGTTCCAACATCGGCGGAATACCGATACCGCCGCCAAGAAGTACCGCATGCATGCCGTCCTTTAAATCCTCGGTTATAAAACCGTTACCGAGCGGTCCGGTAACCGTAATTTCATCACCGGCCTGCATTTTGGAAAACTCTCTCGTGCCTTCGCCTGCAATACGATATACAAGACGAAGTTCACCCTTTTCCTTATCAATTCCGCAAATACTGATGGGACGCGGGAGCAATCTTCCGCCCTCCTTACAATATAAGGACACAAACTGTCCTGCCTTTGCCTCTGC
Organism: Lachnospiraceae bacterium; assembly: GCA_045638305.1. Classification (GTDB taxonomy): domain Bacteria; phylum Bacillota; class Clostridia; order Lachnospirales; family Lachnospiraceae; genus SIG307. The sequence goes on along the minus strand of JAZUBD010000009.1, from coordinate 2,160 downwards.
AGCAATGCTCTCCGCCTTGATTCTCATCTCGAAAATCTCGCCGGTCATACATTCCTGCTTCGTAATCAAAGCCTTTACCTGTTCCTTCTTACTCATATAACCGTCCTCCTTGGTTCTTTATTCGTATAACATAGTTTGTTTCTCCAAATGCTCTTTATAACGCTTCACAACCCATTCCGGTCCGCAAAGCTTCACTGCCGACACACCACACAGCCAACCGAAAAACTGCTGGCTCACCTGTACATCTACCGCCGCTTCGTACCGGTTTTCTCCCTTATCCAATAATATCACATCCGTACCAAACCGGTCCAGCACCACGCCAAGAAGCGGTTCCTCAAAGGAAATCCGTACCCGCTCCTCCTTGCCGTCGTACATACCGAAGGTTTTCTTTGAAAGAAGCGCCGCATTCTCCGTAAACTCCTCACTATGCGTTCTTTGCTCCGCATCAATCCGGATATCCGCCATCTTATCCACGCGGTAATATCTGCGCCCGTCCGCCTCTTCATCGTAGGCCACCAGATAATAATTCTCCTCTTCCCACATAAGTATGTACGGGCTTACCAGATACCGTTTCCCCTCATGCCGGGGAACCAGCTCTTTCTTCCCGTTCCACTTCATATACTGAAAAGAAATCATTCGGTTCTCCGCGATGGCCTCGTGAATCGTATCCACCAGATACAGTACCCTCTCGTTCATGGTCTTAACCCGGTCAAACACGTGCACCTGACGCTGTAGCTTTCCTGCCTCATGACGACTGCAAAACGTCTCCAGCTTCTTAATCAGGTCGTGAGACTTCTTCTCCGTCAAAAACTTCGACGACTGCACCGCATCCACCAAAAGCTTTAACTCCGCCAGTTCAAACGCTCTGGCTCCGAGATAATATCCCTTTCGTCCGGTGGAAATCACATCATAGCCAAGCTCCTGCAATGCTTGCATATCGTCATAGATGCTCTTTCGCTCCGCACTGATATCATTGGCCGCCAGATGCTCAATCATGCGCTCTGTGGACACCGGATGTAACTCGTCGGACTCCCGCTGTAAAAGCTCCAAAATGCAAAATAACTTTTTCTTTTGGTTTGCTCCCTTTGCCATGCGTGCCCTCCTTCTGAATATAAAAAGAAAGCCTGATCCCTTTTCCACTGAAAGGACATCAGACTTCACGTAGAGCTGGAAATCAGACTTGAACTGACGACCCCTTCATTACGAGTGAAGTGCTCTACCGACTGAGCTATTCCGGCGAAAAACACAATGACTATTATACATAAAATGAAAAATAAATCAACTGTATTCTTTACTTAAATCGCGAAATTCGATCTTAATGTAAAATCAGGCTTTTGCTGAAATTCGGGTTTTTTTCTTAAGTTCTGATCTTTACTCCTTTTCCGTTCCGCTTGCCGAGTTTGATCTTGCCCAGCGTTATCTGCTTATCTTTGTATGTGATGTTGAACTCATGTCTTGACGCGCAAAGATACCCGGCTTCGACATGATCTTTCCCGTCCAGTTTTATACCGGAAACTCCGGCTGCCCCCTTCTTTTTCACAGGGACCTCCGACATCGCGAACCTCAGGAAATACCCGTTCCCTGACTGAAGGACTACCATATCGTAAGCATCGGCATCTCCCACCAGCACAAGTCTGTCGCCTTCGTTCAGCTTTGTCGCCGCGATAGTCTTTCTCGATACATCGAATTCGGAACCGTCGGTTATCTTCACAAGTCCGTTTGCGGTAGCGAATATCAGATGCGAAGCCGCTGCGTGGGTCATTGAATCTATATGCAGCATCATTTCGTTTTCAGTCGAAAAACCGCTTAAATTATCGACCGGGATGCCTTTATCCCTGAATTTTCCGTAAGGTATCTTTTCGGCCTTGACCGTATGCATATTACCGGTATCTGTAAATACGCAGAGCTTATCATCGCTCATACATCTGATTATGAACCGGCTTTCCGCATCGGCCGCTTCCTTATTACGTTCGTAAAGCGACGGGCTGACGGCTCTTACATATCCGAAGCGGTCTACCAGCGCGACGATCTCGATGGCTTCAGGTTTGGTCTCCTCAAAGACCTCTTCCTCCACCTCCGTTATTACAGTCCTTCTGGCAACTGCGTATTCTTTTTTTATCTCGTCCAGATCCTTTATGATAACATCAGCCATTGCGTCAT
>JAZUBD010000008.1:0-5851 GCA_045638305.1 Lachnospiraceae bacterium | reverse complement strand
AAATTTTGTTGACCCTCAAGCAGAAAGCAAGTGGAAAAAACGAAATAGCGGATTGTTAAATGATACTGAAACACATAAAATCTTACGGTTAAAAAAGGCATCTCACTTCAAAAAATTATCGGCAAAACAGGTTGAATTGCACGATATGGCCCGTTTTATGCGACAGCAAATTCTTCAACATAATGAACAGGCTGCACGTATGAGAGTAAAGGATGCCTATGCACTTATTGGTGATGTTGAAGGGCGAAAACTCGACCAGCAGCAGATGGTTTGTATTGTAAAGGAAGCACATAACCATTTGGTAATTGCAGGTGCAGGAACCGGAAAAACCACCACTGTCGTAGGAAAGATAAAGTATTTGTTGAAAACGGGGAGGTGCTTGCCGGAAGATATTCTTGTCTTGTCCTTTACGAATGCATCTGCGTCCGAAATGAGCGAGCGTATTGCATCGGAAACGGGGCATAGTATTGCGGCGTCTACCTTTCACAAGCTTGGATTAAACATTATTTCGCAAGTTGACGGTGTAGTACCAAAGATAACTCGGATTGACATGAGAAAGTTTGTCAAAGAACAGCTAATGCTTAACATGCAGTCCGATAAGTACCTTCGTTTGTTGAACACGTACTTACTGTATAATCGTGTAGCTGCGAAATCAGAGTTCGATTTTAAGTCGCAGTCGGAATACGACGAATATATGGCATTGAATCCGCCGACTACGGTTAATAACGAGACGGTTAAAAGTTACGGTGAAATGGACATTGCCAATTTCCTGACGCAGAATGGCATACAGTATATTTATGAACATCCGTATGAAATAGATACCAGAACAAGAGAGTTTGGGCAGTATCGCCCGGATTTTTACCTTCCGGATTACAAGATTTATATCGAGTATTTCGGTATCAATCGTAACGGAGAAGTACCGTCCTATTTCAAACCGGCGAACGGAATGACGGCAAGTGAAGCATATCGTGCTTCCATGGAGTGGAAGCGGGAATTGCACCGTGAAAATCAGACCAACTTGATAGAATGTTATGCTTACGAGAAGTTGGAAGGCGATTTGCTTGAAAAATTGAAGGAAAAGCTCGAAGCGGCATCTGTTGTCCTGCAGCCGAAATCGTCACAGGAACTGTGGGAACAGATTGCTGGAGAAGAAGATTCTCTGCTTGACGGTATCATTGAATTGTTTGAAACCCTCATTAACCTGATTAAGAGTAATAATTATGACATTGCAAAGGTTCGGGAGCTGAACCATACAGGTAGAAATGTAGGAACCAATAACATTCTGCTGTCGTTGTTGGAACCTATTTTTGATGCTTATTGTCAATATCTTGCGGAGCACGAAGAAATCGATTTTAATGATATGATTAACAAGGCATCTGAGTATATCCGGCAAGGAAGATATGTGAATCCGTATAAGCAGGTAATAGTAGACGAGTATCAGGATATATCCAAAGCACGTTTTACGCTGCTGGAGTGTTTGAGAAAATCTAAGGATTACGAGCTGTTTTGCGTTGGTGATGACTGGCAAAGTATATATCGCTTTGCAGGGAGCGATATTGGCTTTATTCTTAACTTCTCGAAATATTGGGGACCAACAGAAATAAGTAAGATTGAAACGACGTACCGTTTTTCGCAAAAGCTGATTGAGATTACCGGCGGGTTTGTAATGCAGAATCCGGTCCAGATAAAGAAATCAATCAAAGGCAGAAGTGAAGATGTCGGATTTCCGCTCGGAGAAATTTCCGGATATACTGATAAACTTGCTATAGAATTTATGTCAAAGAAGCTGGCAGACATTCCTAAGGGAAGTAGCGTATACTTCATTGGCAGATATTCCTTTGACGCAAAGCTTCTGACCGACAGTGGATTATTCTCCTGTCAGTACAACAACGCAAGCGGAGTTGTCGATGTAAAATATGGACCTCGTCCGGATTTGAAGATGTCGTTCCTAACAGCGCATAAATCCAAAGGTTTGCAGGCGGATTATGTATTTGTCGTAAATAATAAAAAATCAAGAATGGGATTCCCAAGTAAAATTCAGGATGCACCTATTTTGGACTTGCTGCTTGATAATTGTGACCAGTATCCGCATGCAGAAGAGCGTCGTCTGTTTTATGTGGCATTAACAAGAGCAAAGAAAAAGGCCGTTATTGTGACTGTTAGCAATCAAGAGTCGGAGTTTGCATGTGAATTAAAGAAGAGATACGGAGAGGAATTGAAGAAGGAGCAGTTTCAATGCCCATTATGCGGAGGGCGATTACTTAAGAAGTCCGGACCTTATGGTGAGTTTTTCGGGTGCTCAAATTATCCTAAAACCGGATGCTCTTATAAAAGAAAAATTCGATAATTGTTAATGGGATGATGCAGGGGAAAGACGGATAACATAAAGAAGAATAAATTTTTCAATGAGGGCAGAAATGAAAAAACTGGGGTAAAACCGGGGTACACCAAAAACAGAAGCATTGAAAACCGCATAATACAAGGATTCCGGGAGATTGACTTAGTACTCGACTCCCCTCAGGGGTCGAACTTGTGGCGAGGAGAGAACGCGGGCTTTCAGCCAGAGACCGCACGAAGTTTCACTAAAATTTCAGTTTGACGAAGAGATAACTTCCAATTTGTACTAGGATGTAATAGTTCTGTCTCACAGCCCAAATAAACGAAGGGATAAAGCATCGGTTTTCCGGCTTGTTAGAACTTAATGTTTTATGATATAATCACTCTGTAGTATTTGAAGGTCATGCATTGTTAAGAAAGCGGAGGTATCGTATGTTAGAAGTAGGAACAAAGGCACCTGATTTTGAATTGCCGGATCAGGATGGCAAGTTGCATAAATTAAGTGATTATATCGGGAAGAAGGTTATTTTGTATTTTTACCCGAAGGATAGTACACCGGGGTGCACGAAGCAAGCTTGTGGTTTTTCCGAACGCTATCCGCAGTTTACGGAGAAGGGAGCGGATGTTCTTGGAATCAGTAAGGATTCCGTGGCTTCCCATAAGAAATTTGTGGAAAAATACGGATTGGTATTTACGCTTTTGGCTGACCCGGAACGTAATGTAATTGAGGCATATGATGTGTGGAAAGAAAAGAAAAACTGCGGTAAAGTTTCTATGGGAGTGGTAAGAACAACCTATCTGATTGATGAGCAGGGAATGATTGTGAAAGCAAATGATAAGGTGAAAGCAGCAGAGGACCCGGAAAACATGCTGCAGGAATTGGAATAACAAGAAAGATCGAGGACGACAAAAGCCCGACAGAGCATTAACTCTGCCGGACTTTTCTTTTGTCTATAAAAATAATCACGGTTTCCGAATGAATAGATTCAAAATCATAGCAACAGCGGTTAAGGATAACAACATTGCAAAGGTAGCCGTATATCCGCCTGTGGCCTCCAGAACCTTGTTTGACACAGTGGCAATGAGAGAGCCTCCCATGACGGTAAAGGTCATGATTGCCATGTTGGTAGGGAAATACTTCATACCAAAGAAGGAGGAAGTAAACGCTGCTGTTATGGTAGGGCATGCACCGTAAGAGATACCGGTCAGACACAAGCCTGTAATACAAAGCGGCAGGGAACCGACGGATACCGCCAACAGTGTCACACCGGCAGCACAGATGGTAAGACCGTTGGCACACAGCATTGTTTTACGACGGCCGATGGAGTCAAAGAGTGCACCGGTTAAGATGCGGCCGATGCCGTTGCATACAGACAGAACACCTACCAAAGAGACTGCCAGGGATTCCGGAGCATCCACAGACAGGGCCAGATCCTTAGCGAAGCTGATGACCGAGCTGCCAACGGCAGCCAGGAAAGAAATACATATAAAGGCCATCCAGAAGGACGGACGGCAAAGCATCTGCTTTGAAGTATAATCATGACATTCAAAATTCTCCGTTTTGGTAGCTTTTGTGGCTTTCGGCTGCGGAAGAACGGTTTCCTGATTCGGTTTCCGTAACAAAAGCGCAGCTATTATCAAAATGATGCAGATGGACCCGCCAAGAAGCATGTAGGTGGATCGCCAGCCGAGAGTACTTTTAAACAATGCATCGGCTACATTGCCCAAAATCAGAGCAGAGGCCCCGAAGCCCATCATCAAACAGCCGGAGCAAAGCCCTTTCTTATCAGGGAACCAGGCGCTGACGGTGGCAATCAGTACATTGTAGGCAATACCGATACCAAGACCGGCAAGAACACCGTAAGTGAGATACAGCATCACCACGGAGGGGTCACGAAGGGAAGCGGTCAGGAGAAAGCCTGCCGCAGACAATATACCGGCACTAACGAGTGCGATGCGGTGTCCCGCACGCTTGGACAGCTGAGCACCCAAAAGGCCTCCGATACAGAAGAAGCTCATAGCCAAAGTAAAGTTTAATGCAAGCTCCGATGCGCCCCATCCGAATTCGGTGGTGAGCGGAGCTTTTAAAATAGACCATGCGTACAGAACACCGGCAAACAGCATGGCAACCACGCCGACCGCCAGATAGAACCAACGCATCGACAGATTCGATTTCGTTTTAGTCATTGGTAAACCTCCAAATATTTAATCCCACAATCATGTATTGTACTATGTTTTAACGAAAAAGTCCAGATGTATTAATCGTTTGACAACTCCTGCATTTCGAGGTATGATAGTAGTATGTGAAAAATGACGTCTATGATTTAAAAAGATATCATGTCATAGAGTTGAGGAGGTTACAAAATGGAAGTTAATTTTTTTCTGCCGGGATTACGCAGAAATTATCCGATAAACGTGACGTTTATCCGCTTGTGGAAGGATCACCCGGAGTTTTTCAGAGAAGGGGTTAACATCGGTGCTTGTTTCGGAGAGTTTCCGACGTCCTTGTGGAACGGAGGAAGAAACTCCAGGCCGGATATGTGTGATGAAAAGTTTATCAATACCTGCATCAAAACCATGAATGATTTAGGTGTTCAGGTCAGATATACATATACCAATGTGTTGATTGAAGAAGAGGATTTGTCGGACCCGTTCTGTAATTATTGTTTGCAGGCGGCACACAACGGAATGAACGGCGTCATTCTTGTTTCTCCGCTTTTAGAGGAGTATGTACGAAAGAACTATCCGAAGATGCATATTATCAGCTCTACCTGTAAATGTATTAAGGGTGTAGAGGGTGTCAATGCGGAGTTGGAAAAGGATTATGCCATGGTAGTGCTTGATTACAATATGAACAATAAATTCGATGAGCTTGAGAAGATTGTTCATAAGGATCGGTGTGAGATTCTTGTAAATGCGCTGTGTGCACCGAATTGTCCGGCCAGAGCGGCTCACTACAGACTGATTTCCGAAAATCAGAAGATTATTGCAAAGAGCATGCAAAATCCGACCGGAGAGCCGGTGGCGTTAAAGCCGTGGGATTTTAAGGGCTGTAAGGGCGGCCGCAATATGTATTCCATTACGGATTCCTGCAACTATGTGTCTCCGGAAGCAATTTGGGAGAAGTACGTACCGATGGGCTTTAAGCACTTCAAGTTAGAGGGACGTACCGATAGTATTTTTAATGTAATCGAGATTTATTGTCACTATATGATTAAGCCGGAATATCAGGGAAAGGTACGCTTCATGTTATATGACAGAATGGAGCAGTTAAAGATTATTCAGGTAAATATGCCGTAAGAGGGGTATGATTTACGGGATTTGTTTGATGCAAAAGAATAAAGAGATTTATAAAGAAAGGACAGAGCCTTGATTGCTCTGTCCTTAAATTTTTTCTATGAGATAACTTGTGGCTTATCGAATGGTCGCATTGGTTGCAACAACCGGAAGGGATACACCGGCGTACTGCAAGAAGATGCTCTTGGTAGTGCCGGATTCAAATGCCGGTACCCAA
>JAZUBD010000007.1:0-1313 GCA_045638305.1 Lachnospiraceae bacterium | reverse complement strand
CCGGCATCCGGGATATGGTACTGTAATCCGGTTCTCCAAGTAATACTTCAATCTCCGCCAACTCTTTGCTTTCCAGCATAGCCGCTTCATCGTCAAAAAATAAAACTTTATCTTCCTTCCCGATAGCGGATAAAATAAATTCTTTTTCACTTTCTACACATTTTTTACTTATGGCTATGGTCCGCATGGCCGCCCCTCCTTATAACATTTTCAAAAGGCCCAATAACAATAAATGCACCGGGTAAAAAGCATAGCAAAAATATTGAAACGCTTTGCTTCGATGTCCCTGTCTGCCACGGTACAACCAAATCGGAATCAGCGAAAGCAGTGCAAAGCTCTGCCGTTGAAGGAAATGTACCTCACCAAACAATTGAATCTCGTAACCATAACCACCCAGAATTTCCGTATTGATGTACCATAGGCACAAGAACTGCCCCAAATAACTCCACCATTTCCTCTGCCTGAAGAAATAAAATACCAACACCGTCAAAATTCCCGCATGGTAATAATCCACCATAGTCAGAATTCCTAAAAGATATCCGAGGACCACTGTCACAAATCCGACAGCAATTTGTTTCCAAATTTTTTGTGTTGCTTTCGCTTTTTCATTCAAATAAATAAGTCCTATCGATATCAAAAAGCTCCACAACACATTTTGATGGATTGGATAAAACACCCGGCTACCCATGGCCAGGTTGAAAGGAATTTCGGAAATCACCGCAAACACCAATAGTCTTCTTACGTATTTCCTTAAATTCTTCGTATGAAAATACCCTTCCACTATCATAAAGGCAAAGATTGGAAACGCAATACGTCCGATACACGTCATCCAATCATTCCCCGGCAAAATTGTCCCCCAAAGATGATCGAACAGCATAAAGACCATCGCCATAATGTGAAGTGAGGATGAGGTTGTTTCAATTCTTAGTTTCTTTTCCATAAAAACACTTTCATAATCTGAGTTGATAAATTAATTATATGAAATCAGCAAAAATACTCCGGCATCATATGTAGTTGATGCAATTCCGATGCTTTCCCCTTTGTTCAATTTAATCTTGGTCAATGGGTCTCCATACATATCGATAGTGTCGCCGTTACTCTCGACAAAACCGCCTTTAACACCAATTACAATCTTTTCGTCTGTTACCGATTTAACCGTAAACTTGCCAAATCCGCTCTCGCTGATTACATCACCGCGCGCTATATTTTCAAAAACAGCTTCATTCGTAGAACCATCTGCTTCCCACCAGTAGTCTTCTTTTACCGTCAGGACGCAGGATTTGTCCTTATCATTTGGATTATCCGAATCAGCC
>JAZUBD010000006.1:0-1432 GCA_045638305.1 Lachnospiraceae bacterium | reverse complement strand
TTCCTTTTCGGTACGCTTTCTGAAATTCTCAAATTCTGCCATCTGGCGAAGTACCTTGTCGTTTAACTCCGCAATCTGCTCGTCTCTCTTATCTTTCTTTTCCTTTTTCTTGAAAAGACCCTTGCCTTCTTTTGTACCCTCGGCAGCTTCCGCTTCCGTAGTTTCCGTGGCATCTGCGGTCTCTTCCGCATCTCCGGTCTGGGCTTCCATGGTTTCTTCTACTGCTTCCTCCATGGTCTCGTCCGGATTTTTCACTTCCTGCTCTGCCATTTTACTCACCTTTCTTGTTACTCTTTATTCTTCTTAAAAATATCATCTAACTGGCTCTTTAAGGTCTGAAGCGTACCAACAACCTTTTCGTAATCCATACGCTTCGGTCCCACGATACCGATACGGCCGTAAATGCCGTCCTCTATCTCGTAGGTGGCGGTGACTACGGAACAATCCTTCATGGACTCCACCGAGGTCTCCTGACCGATATATACCTGAATGCCGTGCTCCTCGCTGTTCTCGTTCAGAAGCTCCGTTAAAGACTTCTTCTCCTCCAGCTCGTAAAGCAGGTCACTGGCAACATGATTGTCGGAAAGCTCCGGATACTTTAAAATATTCGTTGCACCGCTGGTGTAAACCGGAATATCCTCTTCCTCGCTGATGGCCTGTGCAATGGCATCCAAAAGCTCGGTAATCACATTTCCCAACCCGTCGGACTGCTCCTTTAATTTAGCGATGACCGAAAGATTAATCTCGGACATATCCAAGCCCGTCAGGTAGGTATTCAGTACGATATTTAACTTTAAGATATCTTCTTTCTTAAGGCCTGCCGCCAACGGAAGCATCTTGTTCTTTACAATGTTGCCCTCCAGAACAATCACCGCCAACAGCTGGGTCTCATCCACATCCGTCAACTGGATGAATTTTACTTTCCGGCTACGATACTGCGGGCCGGTAACCAGCGTCGCATAGTTGGTATTCACCGCCAACAGCTTTGCCACCTGCTGAAGCAAGGTCTCCATCTTGTCTGCCTTGTCATTGAGAGCGTCCCACATCTGCTCCACTTCCTGCATGCGGCTCTGCATCATGGTGTCCACATAAAGGCGATAGCCCTTATCGGAAGGAATGCGGCCTGCGGAAGTATGAGGCTGTACGATGTAGCCTAACTCCTCTAAGTCAGACATCTCATTTCGAATGGTAGCGGAGCTTAAATTCAAATCCGTAAACTTCGAAATGGTACGGGAGCCTACCGGCTCGCCGGTTTCAAGGTAGTTCTTGATAATCGCTTGTAAAATCTTAAGTTTTCTCTCATCTAATTCCACCGGATACCTCCTGTCCCCTTCTCCTTGGTTTCCATGCTACTCGGTGTCCTTTTTCTTTGTTAGCACTCATCAAGGTGGAGTGCTAATACCTTGTGACTATAAGATAACACCGCGGGAAA
>JAZUBD010000005.1:0-2366 GCA_045638305.1 Lachnospiraceae bacterium | reverse complement strand
GTCGGTGCCAGACTCGGACTTGGTGTTGCCGTCGGCATTGGTGTCGCAGTCGGGGCTGGACTCGGTGTTGCCGTCGGCATCGGCGTTGCAGTCGGTGCCGGTCTCGGTGTTGTCGTTGGCATCGGTGTCGCAGTCGGGGCTGGACTCGGTGTTGCCGTTGGCATTGGTGTCGCAGTCGGGGCTGGACTCGGTGTTTCCGTTGGCTCCGGTGTCGCGGTCGGAGTCGAACTCACCTGTCCCGTATATTTCCCTGTGTATTCTACTTCCGACGGAATTTCTAATTCATCACCTTGTACCGTATATCCAAAACTAATACTTTCTCCTGATGCGATTTTCTGTATCTGATTCTCGCTTACAATCACATATTCATTGCTGTTTTTCTCCGCTATCTGTGCATTCCATATCTGGATAATCTCACCCTTTTGGGTATACGAAAGAGACCAGTTCTCCATCTCTCTCGATCCAGTATTGGTCAGGATGACATTCATATTGCAGTGTTTTTCCCATACATTTTCTACTACAAAATCTACAGTAAAACCGTCTTCCTGTACATGGAGAGATGCCCCTTGTACAGGCGTGGTTTCTGTTATAACAAAATACTCTCCCGTATATTGCACCATTGTCGGAAGTACTATATGCTCCGATTGTAGAACATAGCCAAATTCTACACTTGCTCCTACTTCGACTCTTTCATTCCATCCAATGTTTTCTACCGTATATCCATTTTCTTCCCGCACTACAATCTGCGCATTCCAAATCTGGATAACCTCTCCTGTCTGGTCAAAAAAGAGAGCCCAATTCTCCATTGGTTTGTCCCCGGTATTCGTTAGTCTTGCTTTCATTGTACAATGATTTTCCCATACGTTTTCTACCTGAAACTCAACTTCAAAACCATCCCCCTGTACCATAGATACCGTTCCTGGCATCACATCTTCTGCAGCGTATACCACAAATAATTTTTCTGTTCCTGCAGGTGCTATACATCCTATCAAAATAGATAATACCAGCAGAAATGATAGTTTACGTGCTACTTTTCTTAACAGTACATACATTTTAAAATTCCCCTTTTTCTCGTGTTTTACGGCAAACAAAAAGGCTGCAAAGGTAACCTTTGCAGCCGAACCATCATAAGGATGTATTATATCCCCGTAGACTTCCAACTTTGCGTCCTTACATTTCTGTAAGTTTGCCGTAGTCTAACAAACATAATACATCGTTTTTTAAACTCTGTCAACCTCTTTTTCTCAACACGCTGTCATACAAATCCAAGCCGTAGCTGGTCAGCTCCGGTTCCTGCTCCACCATACGGAAGGTACGTTCTCCGTCCTCTTTTCGCTCTGCGGACAGGAAGACTGCGTGCTCTAACTTTTTCGCGTAGCAGCTCTGGGCAAAGGCCATGAGGTGGGTAACCATCATGACACGGATGCCGCGCTCGTAGAGAGCGGTGGTAATGTCCTCCGCGATAATGGAGCCTTCCTTCTCCGTGGTGGTGGCAAAGGACTCGTTCAGGAACAGCACGGAGTCCTGGGTCAGATTGTCGATGATGCGCTCCATTCTGCCCAGTTCCTCATCGAGACGACCGCTGTTCATGGCGCTGTCCTCTCTGCGGGTAAAGTGGGTAAATACCCGGCTGTACAGTCCGCTGGCAAAGCTCTTTGCCGGAACATACATACCGCACTGCATCATAATCTGGGCAATACCGATACTGCGCAGATAGGTGGATTTACCTCCCTGGTTGGCTCCGGTTACCACCAGCAAACGCTTATCGCTTGCCTGTAGAGAATTGTCCACCGGACAACGCAGCGTATTGATGGCAAGGCTCAGCTCCACCAGACCTTCAAAGCGGATATGCTTCCTGTCTATGATTTCCGGGAAGCAGATATCCACATTCATCCGCTTCATTCTGCGGTATAAGTTGGCCGCTCCCATCAGGAACGCCGCCTGGGAGTGGAGCTTTGAGAAGAATACCTCCTGCTCCTCCAAAAAACCTTCAAACGGACGCATAAGACCGCCCAAGGCCGCGTTTTTTATGTCATAGATGTCCTGCCAGAGGTTCTGGTTTTCTCCCTCGAATACCAGCTCTTCCACCGTAAATAACTGCTTACAGAACTTTCCGAACCGGTCAGCCGCATTTTTCAAAAAGGTAAGCTTTATTTTATTGGACTCCCAAATATCGGTTAACGTCATGGAGGACATAAAAAGTCCCGGTCCCAAGGACGCCGTCACATCGATAATTCCGTCGGTCAGAGAGGAACGCAAATCCCTAACCACCTTTTCCAGACAAAGCATAAACTCTGCGGAGTATTCTTCAAAGAAGGCCTCCGAAAAGGTCTTCATCTCCGGCGTCACAAAGCGGGGACTCCAAT
>JAZUBD010000004.1:0-2841 GCA_045638305.1 Lachnospiraceae bacterium | reverse complement strand
TGCCGTAACTGCGGTCATGTGGTAGTGGGCCTTGAGGCTCCGGCGGTTTGTCCGGTATGTAAGCATCCGCAGGCGTACTTTGAGGTTAGAAAAGAGAATTACTAAGCTTGTTACGCAGAAATCGAAAAAAGCAAAAGGCTTAAAGCGAGGGTGTTCGCTTTAAGCCTTATTATATTGTTCGATGCGGTTTTGATAGTCCGAAAATTCACCGCTCCGTATAATTCGCAACAGAGAATCTGCAGCGTTAAGTGCCAAGGTTAAATCTGCTCCGGTAATCAACCCCTTTTCAAAGGCTTCCGCAACTTCGTCCAAGTCAAGAACATGGACGGAACCGTCCGGCTCCACAACAATGTCAATCAGTAAATCCTCCATCAGATAGGCGGAGGTGTTATTTTTTTTGTCCTCCGAGATGTGCATATTCATAATGTCGCAATACCAATGGTAGAGACTGCCGTCGGCTTTGGCTACCCGGGTGATTTTCCAGTGCTTATCAAAGTCGAAGAAGGAGATGCCGGAGGCAAAGTCCGACCGTGGTTTCAGTACATTCCAGGAAGTGACCAGACTTGTTTCGTCCAAATAGAGAATCGTATCGTTTTTTAACAGGACACATTCCTCCGGAATATGGCGTTTTCGAAATAGTTGAATGTTTGTATTCATAAAAAGCCCTCCTTTGTAAGAAAAACAAGGCGTTTTAAGCAAATCTTCCGGTGCTGTTTTAAAAGCGGATTTTGTTACAGACAGTATACCATATTTTGTGTAAAAAAGGAAGAGAAATTCCGAGGTTTAAGTGTGAAAAAATTATCAATAAAAGCCAAGAAAAATAAGTAAAAATCGTGACAAAAAGTAAAGAAAAAGCTATACATAATTTGAATTTTGTGGTAAACTATATGTGGTGTTTTTTGACTTGTTTTATTCGTACACCGGACAAGGAGTTTGAGATGAGAAACAGCAAAGTCATCAAGGCGCTGATGCTCGTCACACAGCTCGGTATCAGTATGATGGTTCCGATTTTTTTGTGTGTGCTTGCGGGAGGATTTATCGATAAAAAAGCCGGAACAGGGTTCTGGTTACCGATTTTTTTGTTCCTCGGTATAGCGGCGGCCTTTCGTAACGTATACTACTTGCTGAAGCCTTTTTATGCGAAAGATAAGGCAAAAGAGGATGCGGAGCTGGCTTACATCGAGCGTCTGAAGGCTGGGGGCAGACAGGCGGGGGAGCGGAAACAGTCCGGGAATGCCGGAAAGTAGCAAAGGGTGGAAGAGAATGTAACAGAGAGGTGTTACCTTTGATGGAAGAAGAAAAGAAGGAGCATACTACAGGCTGGAGTTATGATTTCGATGAGGAATATGGGGAGAATAACGAGTTTGTGGAGGAGGCACCTGTCCTGACAAGAGCCGAGCAGGAGGCCCAGGTAAAGAGGACATTGCTTGATTTGTACGCCGGGATTGTTGTCGGAGCGGTGTTGCTGCTCATTATCGGTAATTTGATTTTAAGAGGAAGTTTGTATTATACATTAGGGACTTTGGCGGGAGCGATTACGGCAGTTTGCCTTGCCGGTTATATGTACCACTCGGTACTGATTGCCACGGAGTACCCGGAGAAGCAGGCGTCGGGCTATATGAAACGCTCGTCCCTGATACGTATGGTAATTATGATAGCGGTCATCGGAGCTGCGATGTTCCTTTTGGGAATACACGGTTTGTTCGGAACGGTTTTGGGGACACTGACCTTAAAGCTTTCCGCATTGTTTTGGCCCGTCATTCATAAATACAACCCTTTTACAAGGGTGAAATAAATCGCGCTGAACAAGCGTAGAATAAAGGAAAGGAGTGTGATAACGTGGGAACTGGAATGCTATCCCAACGTGTATTTCTTGCCCAGGAAGTAGATATCGGTATTACCGGTTATTTTCACTTTGAAGTGGGCGGACAAACACTATGGATAACAACGACTCATGTCAGTCTGTTACTTGTCATGATAGCTCTTACGGTATTTGCGTTGTTTGCAAACCGTGCCATTAAAAAGGCCAATCCCGAGGATGTACCCGGTCCGTTCTTAAATGTAATCGAATTGCTGGTAGAACTGATAGACGGCTTAACAAAATCCAACATGGGAAAACGTGGAGCCAGGTTTTCGAACTATATCGGTACGTTGTTTGCGGTGATACTTGTGTGTAACATCAGCGGATTGTTCGGACTGAGACCACCGACGGCGGATTACGGCGTGACATTGCCGCTGGCTTTGATTACTTTTGTACTCATTCATTACAACGGTTTCAAGTATGAGAAGGCAGGTCATGTGACAAAGTTGTTCCAACCGGTATTGCTCACCCCGATTAATATTATCGGTGAAGTGGCTACGCCGCTGTCTATGTCCCTTCGTCTGTTCGGTAATGTATTATCCGGTACGGTTATGATGGGATTGATTTACGGATTGGTGCCGAAACTGATACAAGCCTTCATCTGGCCGGCGCTCGGTGTACTGCATGTGTACTTCGATGTATTTTCCGGTGCGATACAGGCGTATGTATTCTGTATGTTGACCATGGTATTTATTGCACAGAATTTCCCTGAGGAAGAAGCACAGGGATAAGTAACATCACAGTGTAAATTTTTGATTGGAGGATTTTTTTATGATGAATGGAATTTCAAGTGAAGCATTTGTATTAGGTTGTTCTGCAATCGGTGCGGGCATCGCAATGATCGCCGGTGTAGGACCTGGTATCGGTCAGGGTATCGCGGCAGGTCACGGTGCGGCAGCAGTAGGTAGAAACCCGGGCGCAAAGGGTAACATCATGTCTACCATGCTTCTCGGTCAGGCAGTAGCAGAGACCACCGGTCT
>JAZUBD010000003.1:0-6730 GCA_045638305.1 Lachnospiraceae bacterium | reverse complement strand
TACCTCTTGATAAATCTCATTGGTTGCAAGAAGCTCCTCATGGGTGCCTACCGCAGCAATGCAGCCGCCGTCCATAATCACAATCTTGTCCGCATCCTGTACGGAAGAAACTCGCTGCGCAATAATAATCTTCGTAGTTTCCGGAATAAACTCACGGAAGGCCTTACGAATCAACGCATCCGTACGGGTATCCACCGCACTGGTGGAATCGTCCAGAATCAAAATCTTCGGCTTCTTTAAGAGCGCTCTCGCGATACACAAACGCTGCTTCTGACCACCGGATACATTGGCACCGCCCTGCTCTATGTAGGTATCATATTTGTCCGGGAAGCTTTCGATAAATTCCGATGCCTGCGCCAGACGACACGCCTCCATAAGCTCCTCGTCCGTAGCCTCCGCATTCCCCCAACGAAGGTTTTCCTTAATCGTACCGGAAAACAACACATTCTTCTGGAGCACTACTGCCACCTGATTACGAAGACTCTCCAAATCGTAGTTTCTTACATCCACACCGCCTACCGTAACGGAACCGTCCGTCACATCGTACAAGCGGGAAATCAGCTGAATTAAAGAAGTTTTGGAAGAACCGGTACCACCTAAAATACCCACCGTCTCTCCGGACTTAATGGTAAGGTCAATATCGGACAACGCATAACGATCCGCCGTTTTGGAATATTTGAAATTCACATTTTCGAATACCACGGAGCCGTCCTTTACCTCATATACCGGATTTTCCGGACTCACAAGGGAAGGCTTCTCCTCCAATACTTCCACAATACGCTCCGCAGACTCCGCAGAGATAGTCAACATGACAAAAATCATGGAAAGCATCATTAAGGAACTAAGCACCATAAAACCGTAGGTCACCATGGAGGATATCTGTCCCACACCCATCGCCACACCCTTCGTGGAAACAACCAGATAAGAACCGAAGGACAGGACAAATATCATATTCACATACAGACAAAACTGCATCAGAGGACTGTTCAACACCACGATACGCTCTGCCTTCGTAAAATCCTTGCAAACATCCTCTGCCGCAAAATTAAATTTCTCCTTCTCATACTCCTCTCGGACAAAGGACTTTACCACACGCATGCCTTTTACATTTTCCTGCACGGACTCATTCAAGCGGTCGTACTTACGGAACACGCTACGGAACAACGGCATCGCCTTCTTTGCCACCATAATGAGACCAAAGGCCAGAATCGGCACGACCACCACAAACATGAGAGCCATCTTACCGCCCATAATAAACGCCATCACAATGGCAAAAATAAACATAAGCGGACTACGGATTGCAATACGGATTAACATCATAAAGGACATCTGCACATTGGCCACATCTGTGGTAAGACGAGTTACCAAAGAAGACGCCGAAAACTTATCGATGTTCTCAAACGAATACTCCTGAATCCGGTAATATAAATCATGGCGTAAATTCTTTGCAAAACCGCAGGATGCCTTAGAGCCGGTAATTCCCGCCAATCCGCCGAAGAACAGTGACACACAGGCCATGGCAAACAACACCAGACCGTGCTTTACAATGACCGAAATTTCACATCCGGCCTTTATTTGATTGACCAGCTCCGCAACGACGAACGGAATCAGACATTCCATCACCACTTCGCCGACCATAAGGATTGGAGTCAGGATGGAGACCTTCTTGTACTCCCTGACGCAACCCATCAACTTTCTAAGCATGCCAAACATAGCAATGCCTCCTTTCGTTTACACGTGCATTCTTTGTAAAACACTATGCAAAGAATACACTAATTACCAAGTTTAACACACAAATTTTTCAAATGCAATGTACTTTAGAAAGATTTCAATATTTCGGTAAAAAACAGAGAGAAAGGTCGCAACAAAAGTCACAACCCTTCTCATCAAAAATCGAAAACCCTTTACTGAATATTCACGTCCCTACTCTCATCCCATGCTTCCGCTTTCTTTTCAAACCATGCTCCAAAGTCCTCGAATACGGTTTCCGATACAATCTGTTTCAGCACCGGAACCATTTCTTCTTTCGACAAACTGCTCATTCCGTTTAATCGCCTTGTTGCTTCTTTATGAATGTTCCGGTAAATATCATCACCGTATGTCTCAAACAAATACGTTAAGAACCAATATCCGTAGTAATAATGCGGGTCATTGGTCGGCCACTCGCGTACAAACAGTTCCTCCGCATTCTCTGCCTTGATATCCAGCCATTTATATCCATAATTCTCGTCCCCGTCATAGTGGAACGTAAACAGCTTATCCTCCTCACTTACTTTTCCCTGCATATAGGAAGCAAAGCCCTCATCCAGAATCCCATCCATCATAGCTCCGTTTCGCTCCTGAATCGCATGTGCCATTTCATGTATCACCACATCTCCGTTGCCACCCTCGATATCTAAATCCGACGGATCTATTACAATTGCAAAGCCCGCACTGCTCGGCCAAAACTCCTCCTGCGGTACCACAAAAATATGAAACTTCTCCTGATTCATATCTACCCCGAGAAAGGCCTCGCTTCCCCAAAGGAAAAAGCGTAAATCACCGGTTTGTTTGCTGTACTTTGTATCATTAAGGAATGTCCAGCCGGTCTCATCCTCCATCTGACCGTATAAAGCCTCCAAAAGCTCCATAACATTTCCCTGTAAGGTTACCCCTTGATCCACAAACAAAACGATATGCTCCGATTCCGCATATTCTATCCGCTCGGTAAGATACGTATCCTCTGCTTTTCCAGACAACACCAACGGCTTTTGTACCTCGTAATCCTCCGTCAACAGCAACGTGACCTTGTCTTCTCCGCCCTCCACGAGTTTTAACACATTTTCGGTAAATTCTCTCTGAAGAATACGATTTCCCCGTTCGTCCGACCAGCCTTCTCCTTGCCGTTTTTTCCCGTCGATTTCCATTTGATATACAAAGTAGGTAGCCTTTTCTGCTTCGTCATAGAAAATCTTTTTCATGGTCAGTTCGATTCCGGAGCGACCTACAACCAAGGTTTCCCCCATAGAAATCTGAAACGGCTCATCAAATGCCACATCCGGTGTCTTCACCGGTTTTTCTCTGGTAAGCAGCTTGCCGTCCGCCTTTTTTAAATCATATCCCTCCGTACCCATCCAAAGAAATACCCGTTCCGCAGACGTAAAATCAATTGCCGGAAATGCCGGATTTGCAAAACCGGTGTATTTATTCCCTTCTTCCTCCAATACCATGTAATTCTCATCCGTAATCCGATATTCGGTTCCGTCCACCTCTAAGGTCAACTCGGAAACAAATTCACTCCATTGCGGCTGAAAATCATTATCTCTTTGTTCCTCTCTGCCGGCTTCCACCACAACATTACCGCTTGGGATATCGCCTTCAAAATAGAACTCTGCTTCATACTGTCCATAGAGTGTCCTTGTAAGTGTATACGCGTTTCCTCCGCAAGAAAAAGTCACACCCGTATACTCTCTGTTTTCTATCGGACAAAACTTCTGTTGCGGTACAGTCAAACGATATTCCGGTGTTTCGATGTGATACTCCTTCGGCTCCGACGTATTTCTTCCAAAAGTGATACGCAAAATATCTACCGCTACCGGTCTTCCGTTTGTAATGCCGTAAGGAGTTCCCGACAAAGTCACATGATACAAGGATTTATCCGTCTCATCCTGCAGTCCGTACCCCTCACAAGTCCAATACAGTTCCGGATTCGCATCAAATATCTCTTCCTCTAAAAGATACACGGACAATTCCAATTCATCGTAGGAGTTTGTCAGTTCTTCCTCCTCTACATAAACATCAAACAATAATACCGGCGTCTCCGTATCTCCGGTCACCGCTTTAAACTCAAATCGAAACTTACTGTCTTCGCAGCTTTGATTCACTTCATAACAATACCCACGCTCCACCAACCGGGCGGATATCTCATCCTTATGAGTGTCTCTTATGTGTTCCCCCAACACTCTCTGCTCCGGAGTAGGGGTTGCGGTAGGCGCCGGAGTTGCCGTTATTTCCACCGGCATTGTCGGTTCCGGCGTTCCCGATAACACAGACTCCTTCGCTTTTTCTATTGCATCCAGCACCGCATCCATCGATACTTGCGGTTCCTTTTTACATCCCGCCAATAAAACCGCTGCCACAAGTCCAAGCAACATCCATCCCTTTTTCTTCATCGTTCTTTCTTCTCCCTTTCTCTTATTTTAACCGAATTCCGGCATCTCCGTGCTTCAAATAAATCTCTTTTGCAGACACATCGTCCACCGGTGGAAAATACACCCAGGCATGATACCAGCCTGGTACTCCCGCTTCTCCGGTTTCATCACAATATACCAGACCTTTCTTCTCCGTATTGATCCCGTAGCTTTCTCCGTCTGCTACAAGCATCAAATCCTTTGCAAACTCGTCCCACTGCATCTGAAGCAGCGTTTCCAGGCCGTCTGGCGTTGTATATTGTCCCTCTAAGGACACTCCGTCATACGGGAACATAAAACTGCAACCGGTATCGTACACACTGAATTCTACGAAATTTAAATAACACTCTCTCTTTTCGCTAGGAAAACGGATTCCGTTGTAATAGTTTTGCGTAATCGGATGTAATCCGCCCTGCGGCAAGGAAAAACGGTACTCCAAATTCACATAATACGGCTGTGCCATATGCTCAAACCGAATCTCTCTTACACTGATTACCACCGGCTCTCCGTGGCTGATCCACGCCGAGGCACCGTCAAGGGACACATGATACAGATTCTCCGCTTCCGCATCCTTTACTCCGTACCCTTCCGCCATGCCGTAAGCGTCCAGTTCATTTTCATACTGCTTCTCCCCCAACGTATATGCAGACAGTTGAATGCTGTCATTACAACCTGCCAGATACGCATCTTCCACATACACATCAAATATCAGTTTCGGATAATTGACATCTCCCGCAACCGCCACCAAATCCACACGAAAAATCCCTTCCGTTGCGGTCTGGTTGATTTCATGGAAATATCCATCTTCTACCAGGTCTGCCGTAGTTTCATCCCGAAACAGGTTCCGGAACAGTTCCCCCAATTTTCCGGTTGCCGCCAGTGCCGTGGTTGCCACCGCCAGAGAACAAATCATCACGATACATGCTGCCGAGAGGACCTTCTTCCAAGTCGTTCTCTGCTTTTTCTTCTCCCCGAAATCAATCAATGTACCTTTTTCTTCCCGGGTTGTCCCGGTAGCGGTCATCTCTTCCTCCGCCCGTCGAAGCAATTGCTCCGCCGTCACACGGTTATAAGTGTCGCAAAAGGTATCTACCTGCTGTTTATATTCCATCTTTACGCTCATCAGAACCAGTCCTCCTTTCGCAAAGACTTCCCCAGTTTCTCCCTACCTCGTTTCAGCCGTATCTTTACGGTTGCTTCCGGAAGGTCCGTCACTTCCGCAATCTGCCGGATAGAATACTCCTCATAATAGAATAAATGAAGCGGAATTCTGTATTTTTCCGGCAACCGCAGCACCCATTGCAGCAGTTCTCCTTGCTCTTCTTTCGCTGTTGCCGGCAAATCCTCCGGCAACGGTCCATCCGACAAATAACTTCTGCTCCGTATATGATTTTTACACAAATTAATGGATACACGAATCAACCATGCTTTCATGTGTTCTTCGCTTTCAAACTCCACATCATGGCTCAGAAGTTTTAAAAAAACCTCCTGCTCCAGATCCGCAGCATCCTCCACATTTCTCACATAGTTAAACACAACCGCATACACGGTATTCTTAAATTTTTCAAACACTTCCAAGAATACGGTTTCTGTCATTTTCATTGTTTTAAGAGATCTCTCGCTTTCGTTGAAATGCTTCTTCCATGACTCATTTCACTTATAATACACACAAGAGCAGGAAAAAGTTTCAAAAAAATTTATTTTTTTACATCACGAACATCATTATAGCAAACTTTTTTGCTTTACTCAAGTAAATTCCCAGCAAAAAGGGGGTGACGCAATTCGTCACCCCAAAAATGCTGAATTTAGACTTCCGGAAACGCCGTCGGAAACACCGTGGTATCATCGCTTACAATTTTGCTGCAGTCATTGTTTGATACCTGACCGTGCCCGTTACAGTTACAGTCACAGGTACCGCAGCTTCCGTCCGTTCCTTGCAGTTCCCCAAGATCTAACGGCTTAATGGCCAGATTCAACAAATCCCCTGCCACAAAGCGCATACACTCGGAATTCTCCGGAGCCAGAATGCTCCCCTTCGGCACATCGATTTTCCCCGCGCTTTCTACACGGTAACCTGCAAAATACAAACTTTGCAAAACCAAGGTAAGACCTACGGTCGCGGTGCTGTCATCGGTACTGAAATCCAACAACTTTGCAAGACTGTAAAGATTGATGCCCTGGCGGACAAAGTTCGTCTCCTGACTGAACCCAATAAAATTGATGACCGGTGTCGGCTCCTCCACCGTCGTATCATAGGAAAAACCGTACGGTGCAAACAACTCAAGCTCTACCGAGGACGGGTTGGTGTCCTCATCAAAGGTCGGTGCCTCCGTATTTGCCGGTAAATACACCGCCGTCGGGAAAATGGTATCCACCAGTCTTCCTGCCGCATCAAACAAATCCATCGCAAATAGCACGGTGATCTCCGACAGCGTTACAACATAACAATTCGGTCGGCCGGTCAATACCTCCACCTGCACCCCTTCTTCACCTAAGACATAGGTTGCATCGATTACCTTAACCGATGCGCTGGTTACGGTCGGATACTCGGCCGCAATATC
>JAZUBD010000002.1:0-2120 GCA_045638305.1 Lachnospiraceae bacterium | reverse complement strand
TTTTGCGGATAAATGTCAATCAAACGATTCGGATATTATGAGTTATACTGCTTTATACCGAAAATTCCGTCCGGCTTCATTTGACGAGGTAAAAGGACAGGACGCCATAGTCACCACATTAAAAAACCAGATCCTCTCCGGGAGGGTGGGCCATGCCTATCTGTTCTGCGGAACCAGAGGTACCGGTAAGACTACCATCGCAAAGATTATGGCAAAGGCGGCCAACTGTGAGTCCCCGGTGGACGGGAACCCGTGCGGTGTCTGTCCGATGTGTCAGTCTATTGCTGCGGGTACGTCCATGAATGTCATTGAAATCGATGCGGCGTCTAACAACGGTGTAGACAATATTCGTGAGATTGTGGAAGAGGTGCGTTACTCTCCGACGGAGGGACGCTATAAAGTATATATTATCGACGAGGTTCATATGCTTTCTACCGGCGCGTTTAATGCGCTGTTAAAGACCTTGGAAGAACCACCGAGTTATGTGATTTTTATTCTGGCGACTACGGAGGCACATAAGCTTCCGGTGACGATTTTGTCCCGTTGTCAACGGTATGATTTTTCCAGAATTACGGTGGATGAGATTACGGAACGTTTGACGGATTTAGCAGAGCGCGAGGGTGTACAGGCGGAGGAGAAGGCCCTTCGGTATGTGGCAAGAGCTGCAGACGGTGCCATGCGAGATGCACTTTCGCTTTTGGACCGGTGCATTGCCTTTTATCCGGGGGAACTTCTGACCTATGACAATGTACTGGAAGTGCTCGGCACGGTAGACACGGAGGTGTTCGGTAAGTTGCTGCGGGCCATCCGTACGGGAGATGTGGCGAGTGCCATGCGAGTACTGGATGATACCGTGATGCGAGGCCGGGATTTGGCGCAGTTTGTCATTGATTTTACCTGGTATTTGCGCAACCTTTTGCTGGCAAAGTCGGTGGACTCTCCGGAGGAGTTTTTGGATATTACCGGGGATCAGATGCCGGCCTTTTTGGCGGAAGCTGAAGCTACACAGGCCGAGACGCTGGTTCGTTATATCAACGTTTGTTCGGATTTGACCAACCGCATCCGGTATGCGGGGGCAAAGCGTGTGATGATTGAGGTGGAAATGATTCGTTTGTGTCG
This sequence comes from Lachnospiraceae bacterium, assembly GCA_045638305.1. Lineage (GTDB taxonomy): Bacteria > Bacillota > Clostridia > Lachnospirales > Lachnospiraceae > SIG307. The sequence goes on along the minus strand of JAZUBD010000002.1, from coordinate 1,001 downwards.
TCCGGAAACGGAGACGGATTATTCCGGACTTTTGGACCGGGTACGTCACCTGGAGGAGCAGCTGGCTAACGGCGTGGTGGTACAGGCCGGTGCGGGAGTGGCACCCGGCGGTGTGATGCCGCAGGCAGTGCCGGAGCCGGAACCGGTGGTGGCGGCAGCGGAGCTTCCGAAGGCTTTGGGCGAGGAAATTAAAGCGGTGGCGGAGAAGTGGTCTTCCATTGTGAATTCCGCAACCGGGCCGTTAAAGATTTATTTGACCACAGCAAAACCAAGCGTAGACGAGGGCGGTACGCGGCTCATTCTCGTGTATAAGGACGAGTTCGATAAATCTGCCATGGAGAGCGGATCGCATTTGGAGTCCCTGCAGAATCTCATCGGCAAGCTGACCGGCAAGCAGGTAGAGATTACGGTGGAGTTGGCCCAGAAGGGCAGAGGCAATTTGGCGGCATACCCGGACCTTTCGGAGTTAAAGGCGAAGGTGCCGATTGAATATGTAGATTAAAAGAGTGTAAGGAGGATTTATACAATGGCAAAAAGAGGTGGATTTCCGGGAGGCGCAATGCCGGGCAACATGGCAAATCTGATGAAGCAGGCACAGAAGATGCAGCGCCAGATGGAGGAGCAGCAGGCGGAGCTTGAGACCAAGGAGTTTGAGGCAACCGCAGGCGGCGGAGCCGTAACCGTAAAGGTGTCCGGTAAGAAGGAGGTAGTTTCCGTTAAGCTTTCCCCGGATGTAGTGGACCCGGATGATGTAGAGATGCTCGAGGACCTGATTGTAGCGGCAACCAACGAGGCGCTTCGTAAGATGGAAGAAGAGTCTTCCAAGGTAATGGGTAATATCGCAGGCGGCCTTGGCGGTCTTGGTGGAGGATTTCCGTTCTAATGGATTATTACAGCAGTCAAATCAGCAAATTAATTGAACAGTTATCCGGACTTCCGGGAATCGGAAGCAAGACCGCTCAGCGTTTGGCATTTCATATTGTGAATATGCCGGTAGAGCG
>JAZUBD010000001.1:0-4517 GCA_045638305.1 Lachnospiraceae bacterium | reverse complement strand
CGACATGGCTACGATCCGACTTCAGCTTCTCTGGGTAAATTTAATCACAGACTCCTTGCCGGCTGCCGCTCTCGGAGTAGAGCCTCCGGAAAAGGACGTCATGAAGCATCCGCCGTGTAACACCGGAAAAAGTCTTTTTGCCGGAGGATTAGGTTACAAAATCGCTTTCGAAGGGGCGATGATCGGTGCGATTTCCCTGATGGCTTATGTGATTGGAAATCACCGGTTTGGGGCCGGTTCCACCATGACCTTTGCGGTGTTAAGCCTCTCCCAGCTGGTTCATTCCTTTCATATGCGCAGCGACCGGCCCCTTGCGGATATCGGCTTTTTCACGAATCCGAAGCTGCTGTTTTCCTTTGCCCTCTGCGCCTTTTTACAAATCAGCGTCATCACATTTCCGTTTGCGGCAAAAATTTTCTCCGTCACTCCGCTTTCTGTGAGTGCATGGTGTATCGTGGCCATTCTTTCTCTCCTGCCGCTACCGATTGTGGAGATACAAAAGCGCATGCAAAAAGCCTGACAACACCTTGCATTTTGCCGTTTTCCGTGCTATACTGAAAAAAAGGAGGCGCAGATTATGAGTGAAAAATGCTATACGCCCCTGTTACCGTTTGATTCCACGGCAGCAGAAAATTTCGTAATTTATTATCCGGTTCCCTATGTCAGGGATATCAATCTAATCCCGCCGGAAAAGATTGCCATGGAGAGCGGCAACGTTGTAAAATACTATACCTACCGGCTTTCGGAACCGATGCCCATTGGCGGCAAATAAATAAAAAGGGACTGTATCGCACAGTCCCTTTTCTTATTATTCTTTTTCGTTGTATTACAATTTTCCGTAAATCGTATGTTTCTGAAGCTCGATTCCATTCTGCTTTGCAAGCTCGGACACGGTCACAAAACGATAGCCCTTTTCCATGAGGGTCGGGATTAAGTACTCTACTGCCGCTGCCGTAGTCGCATACGGCTCATGCATAAGTATAATGGCATTTTCCAGTTCTCCCGCAGCTTCCACGTCCATAATTCTCTGAATGATTTCATCCGTCGTTGCATTATCCCAGTCTCTGCTGTCCGCACTGCAGTTAATCATCGGATAATCCACCGTAGCCGTTACGGTTTCGTTTGACGCCAGATACGGCAAACGCATCAGCTTCGGAGCCACACCCAATACCTTTTCCACTGCATCCGAAGTCTTTTTCAGTTCTTCCTTCATCTCCTCCACGGTCTTTTCCGTCAGCGGACGATGGGTAAAGGTGTGATTTCCTGCTTCACAACCGATGCTCTGCGCGAACTTCATCTCCGGTGCACTGGCATCATTGATTCTCTCACCCCAATAAAAGAAGGTTGCGGTTTGACCGTACTTTTCGTAGGTCTTTAAAATCCGCATAGCAGTACTGTCATCGGCATACGGCAACGGACCGTCATCAAAGGTAAACGCTACTAACTTAGTCTTCTCCATAATACAGTTCCTCCAATTTGTCATAATATTGATACAACTTCTGTGTCCCGTTTTCCAGCAACCAGTAATGCTTGATGTACGGTATCAAAAGCGCCATCAGTAACAACAGTAACACTCCCGTCCATAACGAAAAATTCGTTACAGCCAGTAAAAATACTGATATCGTCATCAGTGCAAACAGCACCGTAACAATCAAGTGAATCAGGCGTTCATGCTGAAAGAATCCGATTTGTATCAGAAGTTCCGCCTTTTCCTTTGCAAGACGTTTTCGAAAAGTTTCCTCTTCCACACCGTTGTTCTGCTTCGAATTACTTTCCTGTGTATGTTCTTTCTCCGCAAGCCGTGTCAAATTCTCTACCAACGCTTCGGTCTTTTTTAGGTACTTCTTTAACCGGTCTCCCATCGCACACCCCTTTTCACTCTTTTCTGATATTTTACCACTTTTCTCAGAAAATAGCAAGTTTGTGAGCAATAATTTTCCTCTTTTTGCCTGATTCTTTTCTTATGTCCAAAACGGTTTCTGATCCTTATGGGTATACCCCTTTAACTCTTCCCTGTATGCAGATATCTTTCCGTCATAATACTTCTTCTGACGCTCGGAAAGACATCCTGCCTCGGACAATTTTTCAAAGCAATCTATCAACTCTTTAAAATCCTGTTGAGCCGCATCCTTATAATTATTCTCTTTATTCGACTCCATCCGGGAAATAATCATTTCCAAATGAATATGCTTCTTGGAAAATTTAAAGAAACTCATGCTAACATAACCTCATCTTTCTATGTATTCTCCTTCAACACTTTACTTCCACCAGTGTTCCGGTATCACATCCCGGTCAATCACGCAGTTTTCTTCGATGGAAAACAGTTTCTCACATACTTCAAATATCTTTCTCGCTTCACACAATATGCACTCCGCATCTCCGAATTTCACCGGTTTCGCTGCCCCCAGGTCATAAAACGCCTGCTTCATCTTATCAAATTCTTCCGAGAAATTTCCCGTGCCCAGCATACGGTTAAAGTGTCGGTACATCGGCACATCTTTTACACTCCCATCCGGCATCACCACATGCATCAGGGTCGGTTCATCCGTCAAACGATCCTTTATTCTCAGCACCTCGTCCACACTATGGATATAGGTATTTCTTGTATGTGTCACACCAAGCAGCAAAATCTTCGCATCAATCTCCCGTAACCGGTCCCAACATCCGCCGGGCGGACACGGCGATGTCGCATTCTCTTCTCCCTTTATGTACTCTGCCGCATTCGGTCCGTACGCCGCAATACTGTGTGTGGGATGCAGCGAGCGTACCACTCCCTCTCTTTGCCTGAAAACATTCGGAATAATGCCCACACAAGCTGGTTCTGTCGCCGGGTCAAAGGTAGAGTATTGGCTGTTCATTTGTGCCCAGGTGTGGGTCGGAGTCATAAACAAACCTTCTTTCAGATACTCCATAAATGTATCCACAACCGTATCCGCGCCACCATCCACCGCACCGATAGATTTCATAGAAGAATGCACCATCAGGGCATCCGTCGGTTTCAGTCCCATCCCTTTTAAATCCTGCATTAAGTCCTCTTTGGAATACATCATATCTACGCTCCGTTTCAATTCATCCTATAGTTATCGACTCTGTTTATCCCAGTTCCAGTATACCGTATTCTTCCGTCTAATTCAATCATAAAAAGGAGAAAGAGCCTCGCCCCTTCTCCTGTCTGTTAAAGATATTTCTCTTCATATTCCTGCATAGGTATCGGTTTACTGTAATAATAGCCCTGAATCACTTCACAACCCAATTCTCCCAAAGCGTGTACCTGTGCATACTCTTCCGCACCTTCCGCAACACAGTGCATTCCGAGTTCTCTTGCCATGGAAATAATGTGGCGTAAAATAATACGGATTTTCTCCGGATTTTCCTCTGCTGCAAGCAAATCCACAAAGCTTTTGTCGATTTTCAACGTATCCAGCGGCATTTCCTTTAACAATGCAAAGGAGGAATAACCGGTTCCGAAATCATCCATGGATATCCGGAAACCCTTTTCCTTTAAATCCTCCATCACGGAAATCATATACCTATGATTCTCGGATGCAACCGTCTCTGTCAGCTCAAACTCAATCAGAGAGTGGTCCACTCCGTAGGTATCTACAATCTCGGTCAAATAATCCGACAAATACGCCTGCTCCATATGCTTCCGGGACAAATTCACCGAAACCGGATACAACGGAAGTCCTTTTTTCTTCCACTCCATAAGCTTCTCGCATACCTTACGCAGTACGAGATTATCTACCTTTATAATCGAATCATCCGCTTCAAAATGCGGAATAAAGTGATACGGTGTAAGCAGTTTTCTGTGCTTATAATTCCAACGCACCAATGCCTCCGCACCATAAATCCGTTCCGTATGAATATCAATCTTCGGCTGCAGATATACCAAAAACTCATCCTCATCAATCGCCGTATTCAGATAAGCCTTTAAATGCTTTCCCCAAAGAAGATCCTCATGCATCTCATTTGTGTAGAAATTAATCTCGCTAACATTAATCTTCGTTCCCGTAGCCTGCGCCATCTTCGCGCAATCTGCGACAATATTTCCTACATTCATGGCATTCCGCATATTCACAACGCCACATCGGTAATAAATCCGATAAGACGGATCCTCCTTAAGAACCGATATTTCCTCAAAAAACTCTGCCAGCTTCTCTCTGGCCTCCGCCTCCGGCATATCGCGAATCATCAGCGCAAAATTGTCATTATCACATCTTGCCCCGTAATAAATCCAATCCTTATGGGCTTCGATATTCCGGGTTACCCGTGCCAATACATCATTTGCCACCTGATGACTGTACAATTCGTTAATCATATTAAAATCTTTGATGTCAAAATGTACAAACCCATAATCCTTGATTCCGTCCAGATAATACGACGCCAAACGATCCCACATCCAGGACCAGTTGTAATATCCGGTAATCGGGTCATGGTACGCTTTAATAAGCAGTTCTTCCTTCGAATAGTCATGCCCCATCCGGTTTAAATACAGAGCATTCTCGGCGACCAGTTCG